>NZ_JAILPX010000046.1 GCF_024699275.1 Selenomonas sp. | reverse complement strand
AAAACCACTGGTTGCAACATTCATGCCTTCCTTGAAAAAAGCTGCTGCTTCTTCCGCCGTGACAATCTTGCTTTGCAACTCTTTGTTGCGCACGCGGTCGAGAATATCAATCATGGAAAATCCTCCCTCATCAGTGCCGACCCATTTTCGGTTCCGGCAACAGATTTTAATAACATGGACCCGTCACCATTCATAAATAATAGCTATGATTACATTTCTCGTCGCCAATGATAACATCAGGTTATTGCGATTATGAATTATAATCATAGATTATCGTACTACTATGTGACAATTATGTCCCACGACTTATGTTAGCACGAAAAGAAACCGCCGTCAAGTAAGAGTTGACGGCGGTTACCTATATTTGTGAAAATTTTACTTTATTCTACTTTAGAGTATCTCTTTTTCAATCATATATTCTGCAATTTGCAGAGCATTTAAGGCAGCTCCCTTGCGGATCTGGTCTCCGCAGACCCACAAATTAAGACCATGTTCAATGGAATAGTCCTTACGCAGACGACCCACGGCCACATCGTTTTTCCCGGAAGTTTCCAAAGGCTGCGGATAGAGCTGTTCATCCGGATTATCCACCACTTCTACCCCTGGGAAAGCAGCCAAAGCCTTGCGGGCAGCTTCTTCACTGACTTCATCGACAAATTCCACGTTTACCGACTCTGCATGGCTGCGGTATACCGGCACGCGAATGGTGGTGGCGGTAATGCGCATATCGTTGTCGCTCATGATTTTTTTCGTTTCATCAATCATCTTCATTTCCTCTTTTGTATAGAGATTTTCCTTGAATACATCAATCTGCGGCAAAAGATTAAAGGCAATCTGATAATGCTTCTTAAGGGCAGCTCCCGGCAGGATATTTGCCGTTACCGGCTTACCTGCCACGATATCGGCCACCTGCTGTTCCAGTTCAGCCATGGCCTCCTTACCGCCACCAGATACTGCCTGATAAGTGGAAACCACTACCCGCTTGATTTTCGAAAGGTCATAGAGGGGCTTCAAGGCCATAACCATAATAATCGTGGAACAGTTGGGGTTGGCAATGATTCCTTTATGCTGGGCAATGGCTTCCGGATTGACTTCCGGCACCACTAAGGGAACTTCCGGGTCCATGCGGAAAGTACTGGAATTATCGATAACCACCGCGCCGGCTTTTACCGCTGCCGGAGCAAATTCCTTACTGGCACTGCCACCAGCAAACAGGGCGATATCCACATCCTTAAAGGAATCCACCGTAGCCTCTTCCACCGTGTACTCCTTGCCCATGAACTGGATTTTCTTGCCGGCACTGCGCTTGGAAGCCAGCATCTTCAAATTGGCGAAGGGGAAATTACGCTCTTCGATAAGGTTTAGGAATTCCTGCCCCACAGCGCCCGTTGCGCCCAGAATTGCTACATTATACTTTTTCATTAGCCCTCATCCTTTCGCTGCTTACAACCGTTTAATTCCTTAAAATTCCAAAAGTTTATCCAGCCCCACCGTCAAACCTTTGAGTCCTCTAACCTTTTGAGCGGCCAAAACTACGCCGGGCATAAAGGACTCCCGGTTCAGGGAATCATGACGGATGGTCAACGTCTGCCCCAAACCGCCAAAGATGACTTCCTGATGGGCCACATAACCAGGCAGACGCACACTATGGATATGCATGCCCTCGTAGTCAGCACCGCGGGCTCCGGTGAGTTTTTCCTTCTCATCGGGATGACCCTGCTTATGCTGCGCCCGCACCTCGGCAATCATGGCTGCCGTCTGTACAGCTGTACCCGAAGGAGCATCCAGCTTCTTATCGTGATGAAGCTCGATGATTTCCACATCCGGCATGTATTTAGCAGCCTGCTTAGCCATCACCATCATGAGTACTGCCCCAATGGCAAAATTCGGTGCGATGAAAGCTGGCGTATCCATTTCCTCCGCCAGTTTCTTGATTTCTGCCTTCTGCTCATCGCTGAGCCCTGTCGTTCCCACCACCGGGGAAACCTTGGCTTTCAGTGCCGTCATCACATTATTGAATACCACATCCGGACGGGTGAAGTCAATCATCACCTCCGGCTTGATGCGGGTTAATGCAGCGGCCAGATCCGTTTCGACAATTACACCATTTTTCGACAGACCAGCCAATTCGCCGCAATCTGCACCACCATGAATATCCACGGCTCCTACCAGTTGCAGCTCCTCTGCCTCCTGTACAGCCTTCAAGACAGCCCGTCCCATTCTGCCACATGCTCCATTTACAAATACTGTTACCAAAATACACGCCTCCTATGTTCAGGAATCCACTTACTTATTCCTTAACAAACTAAAAATATTGTATGCTATGTCTATGCGTTATGTCAAGATGTTCTTGGCGCGCACACATTAAACATCCGTGATGTTTTCAAACTGTTCCTTATACTGCAGAGCCAGAATGGGCAGAACATCCCGTCGTTCCGCCTGACTGGCCACAGTTTCCTGGGCTGCCTGCCGAGCCTTGAGCAGAATATCCATATCATTCAACACATCTGCCACCTTCAAATCCGGCAGACCATGCTGCATAGAGCCAAAGAATTGTCCCGGCCCCCGCAGGCGCAGATCCTCCTCTGCCAGCTTGAAACCATCGCTGACTTCCGCCATGATTTTAAGCCTTTCCCGGGCATTTTCCGTTTTCATCTCCGAAACCAGAATACAATAGGACTTATACTGCCCCCGGCCAATACGGCCCCGCAGTTGGTGCAGCTGAGCCAGACCAAAGCGTTCCGCATGTTCCACCACCATGATGCTGGCATTGGGCACGTTGACCCCCACTTCAATTACCGTAGTGGATACCAATAGTTTTATCTTATCCGCATGAAAGTCCTGCATCACCTGTTCTTTTTCGGCAGCTTTCATCCGTCCATGGACAAGACCACAGGGCATGTCCCGAAAAATACCATAACGCAGCTCATCGTAGACCTCTTCTGCCGAGGGCAAATCGCTTTCTTCATTCATCTCAATCAACGGGCAGACGACATAGGCCTGCCGCCCTGCCGCCAGCTGCTGATGCACATAATCGTAAATCAAATCCCGCCGGTCCGGCTTCCGCACAAAGGTCCGAATGGGCTGACGCCCCGGAGGCAGCTGCTGAATCATGGATACATCCAAATCCCCATAGACCGTCAGCGTCATGGTTCGGGGAATTGGCGTTGCCGTCATAACCAGCACATCCGGCGTCAGTGTGCTCTTCTTTTCCAGCTCTGCCCGCTGGGCAATGCCGAAGCGATGCTGCTCGTCTGTGACCACCAATCCCAATTTGGCAAAGGATACCCCCTCCTGAATCAAGGCATGGGTTCCAATGACGATATCTACTTCCTGCGCGGCAATCTGTCCATACATTTCCTCCCGCTTCTTCTTGGTTAGATGACCGGACAGAACCCCCACGCGAATCCCCAGCGGTTCCAACTGCCGTACAAAGCCTTCATAGTGCTGGCTAGCCAATATCTCAGTAGGTGCCATCAAGGCGCCCTGATACCCGTTTTCCACCGTCTTGACCAGCGCCAGCATGGCAATCACCGTCTTGCCAGAACCCACATCTCCCTGAACCAACCGCCGCATAGGCAAGGGACTCTCCATATCCCGCTGAATTTCCTGCCAGGTTCGGTCCTGATCTCCAGTCAAGGCAAAGGGCAGGGATTTTAGGAGTCTGCCCACCATTTCACTGCTCAGCAGATGCCGAATCCCCTTGCTATGCTCCCGGGCCTGCCGTTTCAACAGCAGCAGCCCGCACTGAATCAAATAGAGTTCCTCAAAGGCCAGATAATTCCGCGCCAGTTTCAATGCGGAAAAATCTTCAGGAAAGTGAATATCCTGCAGTGCCTTGCGTCGGGACAGCAGGTGATATCGTTCAGCTACACGTTGCGGAATTAATTCCTGAATGTTCAAATCCTCGGACAGCAGTCCAGCCAGCACTTTACGAAAAAACTTCTGATTGAGTTTTTCCGTAGCGGGATAAACGGGCACTATTCCCGTCCGCTCCTCTGGTGCCTCCTCTTCTTCAAGAATTTGAAAACCGGATAACTGACTCATGGCAAACTGTCCCCGGCCACCATAAGCATAAGCCGCTTTGCCGGTAACAAAAACCTTACGGCCCACCTTCAGCTTGTTTTTCAAATACTTCTGGTTAAACCAGGTGACCTGCAGAATCCCTGTACCATCACCGATCAGCGCCATAAGGATACTCATCCCCCGCCGTCCACCCTGACGTTCCGAGACATTCAAGATAGAACCAGCCACCGTGGCCTTTTCTCCTACCTGCAAGGCAGAGATTTTCGTCAGTACGCTCTGGTCCTCATAGGTTCGGGGAAAATAGGTCAGCAGATCGTAAACCGTAAAAAGACCCAACCGATTGAGCTCTGCTTTTTTTTTCGGTCCCACACCTTTTACATATTGTATTGCGTCCGTAAGTTGCAAAAAAAATCACATCCATAAAATTTCCTGTGCTATATATTCGTTCTTATCCCTAAGATTCCTGCATAAGAAAAAGCCTTCCCCTGAACGAGAAGGCCTTTCCCTTATACTGCTTTGAACTCTTCCTCAGCATAGCCAAACCGCGAGGTCAAACGGTAAATGACCCGGCTGTCCTTTGCTCCGCGAATGGTAATATGATCAATATCCCTAAGCATCGTCTTGATATCCATGACGGCAGCCATACTGCTGATATATTCTGTCGCCCGTTCCATGGTCATCTTATGCCGCTCGGGGGCCAAGGCTCCTGTATGATAAACATCCATACAAACCAGCTCGTCGCTATCCACAGATCGACGGCAGAGCTCCGGTTCCCAAGCATTATTGATTACCTTGACTCGTTCAACGTATTCCATACTAAGATTATCACCTCTGGCTAACATACGAAAAACCTCGTGATTTCCACGAGACAAAATAGCAGGTGTTGCGGAATACAAAAGATAGCAGCTGCTATTTTGTACAATCTGTATAAATTGTATTAACATTTACAAATATTACAGAATAATTCTATCATAATGATATTATCCTGTCAACACGGACACCCCTTATATTTCGCTGGTTGTCGCACTTTCAGCCCCCCTTCTTTTTTCCTAAAAAAGACACATAAAAAGGAGCCATCTTCCGACAGCTCCCCTTCTATGTTATTGTATCCGACCATTCACCTGCTTACAACTTAAACTTCTGCATCTCTGCCTGCAAATCACTGGCCAATTGTGCCAGGCTCCTTGCTGCATCGGAAATCTCATGCATGGATGCACTCTGTTCCTCACCAGCCGCTGATACGGACTGTGCTTCATCCGAGTTCTTGCCACTGGTCTTGGCAATATTGACACTGGCCTGCAGCATCTTAGCATTTTCCTTGGCCATGTTATCAATGCCCTTGGCAATACGCTGAATCTGACTGGTCAGGTCATCAATAACGCGAACGATATCCTGGAATACCATATCTGCAGACTGTACGGTTTCAATACCTTCCTGTACACTGCGGGCCCCGCTGGCACTGGCCTCTACCGCCAGCTTCATATCCTGCAGGTTGCCCTGTACAAGCTGCGCAATCTGCTGGGAAGACTGGTTAGAACTTTCCGCCAGTTTCCGTACTTCATCTGCCACAACGGCAAAGCCTCGTCCCGCTTCACCGGCTCTTGCAGCTTCGATAGCTGCATTCAAGGCCAGAAGATTGGTCTGTTCCGCAATGCCGGTAATCATCTGCACGATGTCAGCAATCTGCTGGGAACTGGTATCCAGCTTCTCGATGGATGCCTGGATGCTATCGGTGCTGGCTGTGATGTTGTTCATTTGCGCCACAGCCTCCTGAATGGACTGCCGTCCACCGGAAATCTTATCCTTTGCATCTACTGCACTTTGCAGAACCGTATTGGTTTCCGTGACGATATTCTGCGCATGCTGGGTAACATCCTCTGCCGTAGCCTGGATATTGCCAGCTTCCACGGCCTGTTCACTGGCCCCCTCAGCAATGCTGACTACGCTTTCTGCCACCATATGGGATGCCTGGGCAGACTGTTCTGCACTGGCGGTTAATTCCTCACTGGCAGCAGCCACTTGCTGGGACATATCATTGACATGACCAATGACTTTGCGCAGGTTTTCAATCATATGCGTCAGAGAACCGCCTAAAGCTCCCATTTCATCATTAGCCGTCACATTGACCTTCCCGCGTAAATCACCATCGGCAATCTTACCTGCCTCCGTCATCAAATGACTAATGGGGCTGCCAACCCGACGGTTGAAAATGGTAATGAGCACCAGACAGAGAACCACCATAACCACCAAAGCCATGATGATACTGGTGTATTTGGCCTGAGTGATTGGACCGGTGTAATCCGCTTCCGGAGCCACCAGCACAATTTTCATGTTATCGATGCAGAGCGGTGCAACCATCACGTAACTATCTTCACCAAAGGCACTGGTTTCCATCATGGTCACATCTGTTGCTTTGACGGCCTGCTGACCAATAGCAGCCAATTCTCCATTGGCTTCTTCGGTAATCTTGACCTTCATGTTCTTGCTATCGTCCTTGTTGGCCAAATAATAACCATCACTGGTCACCAAAAAAGCATAACCGGTCTGTCCGACCTTGATTTCCTCAACGTACTTCTCTAACTCATCAATGCCCATGGTGATGGTGATAACGCCGGCAGCCTGCCCATTCTTCGCAAATGAGGTGCTGATGGTCATCATATTGAGTTTCGATATCGAATCCGTATAGGGCCCCATAAAGAAGACTTTTCCCGAAGTTCCCATGGCATCGATATAATATTTTTCTTTCTGATAGTCATATCCCTTGCTGGTATCGCTGTAATCCATGGTCAGCTTAACATCGCTGCCCTCCCGAATCAGATAGGGACCAAAATAATCCTGCCCTTCCTGATAGGCATTGGGGGCAAACCAATATCCGCTGCCCAGGACCAGCTTATCGGAGTTGATATATCCCTTAGACAACCCATAGAGCACATCCAGATCGTAGGATTTCAACTGGCTGGCAGCCATCCCCAGCCCCAACGCTTTCTGCTCCACCTGCATGAGCCGCTGGTCCAAACGACCGGCAATACTTGTGGCCTGCTGCTGCAAGCTGTTCTTGACCTGATTCTCCATCCCCTCCTGAAACTGCGAAACATTGATAAAGGTTTGGATTGCCAGCAAAACGCCTGTAATGACAATAACGCAGGCAATAAACAAAGTCTTTATACTCCCATCCGGCTTCCGCATACGATATCCTCCTTTGCATCTATTATAATAGCCAAAATTCCTGCTTTATGTTTTCTTGCTTAGGAGAGAAAATTCCTGCCGTCGCAAAAAGAATATTATTCAAAATAATGTGATTATATCATACCGCCACAGACGTGAACTCACTTGATCAGTCAATTTTTAATTTTGGTCCGTTGTAAAATGAAGTTGAACAGTTAATCAAAAACAAAAATCCATAGTGACTTCCTGTGTTAAAATGGTTTTGCAACAAATCACAAACAAAGGAGTAATCACTATGGATCAATCCCATTCTAACACAATCGAAGATGTACGTAAATTAGGCAGCCACCTTTCCTTGGAAGAACGCGGCATGATTCAGGCGCTTCATCGAACGCCCCGCCATTGTCGACGAAGGCAGTGAGATTGGTCACTGGGAAGTAGATACTGTTGTCGGCCAACGTGAAGGCCGTGAGGCTGTCACATTTACCGCAGTGGAAAAGGTGACACGCAATTACATTGCCATCCGCATCGCTGGACGCAACAGTGCTAGTGTTGAAGCTGCGATGGCCCAGTTACAAGAGCAATATGGAACGGAACGTTTCAGTCAAGTCTTTAAAACAATGACTGCCGACAATGGCCCTGAGTTCGAGACTTTTTCAAAGTTCGAGAGCCTTGGTACCAAGATCTATTTTACGCATCCATATAGTTCCTGGGAACGTCCTCAGAATGAGCGTCACAA
>NZ_JAILPX010000122.1 GCF_024699275.1 Selenomonas sp. | reverse complement strand
GCATGTAAATATACTTCATAGGGGATTATGGGGGGTTGTTTATATGGCTATCAAGAACATAGAGATGGACCGTCGTGACAGCGCGATTTTTCGCAAACAATTAAAACGAGGAGGTTTCCTTTCTGCAAGTTACTTGTCTGTTAATGGCTTTGATGTGACGAAGTTGCGCAAATTGGCATTGGCTGGGGAGCTGGATGCTATTCGTTGCGCCATTGGCAAATCCATCCGCTGGTATTACAGGGAAAGACAGGCGGAGAATGCTCATTTGCGAGGCTTGGCATAATACGTTTGTTATCGTTCATGAATTTATTATGCTCTTATACTTATGGATGTTGGAATCGGCTGAGCCGGTTCTCTTTTTTTCGTTTTGTTTTGGAGGTTTTATTTTGTTTTGGGCAATGGTGATTACATTTTTAGCGGTAATCTTTTTTATTATACCGACGGTGTTCGCCTGTATTATTTATCGCAAGATTCCTGTGGATAAGAATAAGCGCCGTTTCTTAAAGGGGGTAACACTGTATCCTGCAGCCATGGCAGGAGGAAGTGCTTATGGTTATCACTATGAGCGCAAGCAACAGGTAAAACGTTATTATGATGTGAAATTTCCCCAGGGGAAAGCACTTTCCGGGCTGACATTGGCACAGATCAGTGATGTTCACCTGGGGAAATTCTTTTCCTTGGATAACCTTAGGAACCTTTTGAAACGAGTGGCTGAAGATGAGCCGGATATACTGGTAGTTACCGGGGATTTGTTTGATGATGTGGAGATGAATCCTGCTGCGGCGCAGGTATTGGATGAGGCGGTAGATTTATTCCCAAAAGGTATCTATTTTGCGATTGGCAATCATGAATATTATCGCAATTGGGGTCGCACACTGAGTTTTTTGAAAAAGACCCGGGTTCATATATTGGTGGGCCGGGCCGAAAAGGTTCCCGGTACGGACTTATGGCTGGCTGGAGCAGAGTATTCTTTCGCCCGGGATGATGAGAGCTTTGAGCAGGAAAAGGCAGCTTTGACGCAGAAAGCAGTAAAGGATATACCGCAGGAAGAATTGAAACAGACGATTTTACTGGCGCATCATCCGGAATTTATTGATGATGGTGCAGCATTGGGGATACCCTTGACGTTAACCGGTCATACACATGGCGGGCAGTTGGGGATTTTTGGCTTGCCCGTCATTCCTGCTTTTAAGTACACACGTGGGCTGGTAAAAAACGGTGATAGTCTGGGCTATGTTCATTGTGGAAATGGCAGCTGGCTGCCTATACGCGTAGGTTGTCCGCCAGAAATCGCGTATTTTCGTATTAGACCGTGATTTTTAAGATTTTTTAGAAGTGAGGAGAAAGCATGGAAGCGCAGTGGCAGGAGATTATTCATCTATTGCAACAGGGCAGGACTCAGGCGGCCAGGGAAAAGCTGGATGCCCTGCGTGGCAGTGTCCCGGATGATGCATTATGGCGTTTTCACGAGCTCTATGGTGCAGTGTTCCACGATTTAGCCGATGCGGAGGGAGCAGCGGCAGCCTATTGCAATGCCGCTCAATGTGATAAGTACCTGCGCAGCCAGCGGGAGCATTTTTCCAGTTATCTCTTTGCGCTGCATTATCTGCCGGGATTAAGTGCTGCCGATTTATGGCAGCAACATCGTTATTATGCGGAGCTTTATCGTGAAGAAGAATATCTGCCGCCCCGCCAGATTGTGCCGCATAGTCGCTTGCGGATAGGTTTTATCGCCCATGATTTTTGTAATAGTGCAGCTGCGCGATTTTATGAGGTACTGGTAACGGGATTGGATGTGCGTTATGCCAGTACTTATCTTTATGCATTGCACGATGAGGAAGATGCCTTTACCCATCGCTTGCAGGGAAGTGGTCTTGTCTATCGCTGCCTGCAGGGAAAGAATCTGGTGGAAATGGCAGAGTCTATTCGCTGGGATGAAATTGATATTTTGGTAGATTTGTCTGGCCATACAGATGGGGGGATGACGCTGATGGTGCTGGCGAAAAAGCCTGCCCCTGTGCAGCTCAGTGCTATCGGTTACATGGATACCACAGGTCTGGAGGCGGTGGATGGAGTGTTGACGGATAATGTCCTGGATCCTGCAGCTGGTGATGCTGGATGTTTTCAGGAGGAACTGGTGAAGCTGCCGCAGGCTTTTTGTTTTACGCCAACGGAGAGTATGCAGAAGTACCGGCGCCGGAGACGGAAATTGGGCACACCGATAACCTTTGGCTCCTTTCAGAATGGCATGAAACTAAACCGGGAGGTCTTAGACCTTTGGCGGGAGGTATTGGACCTTTGTCCCGAAGCCCGGATGGTGGTGCAGGATACCACGCGGCTGCCGGAACGCCGAAAGGTGCTGGAGAAAAGGCTGGAAAAGGCTGGCTTGCCCATGGAGCGGACAGAAGTGCGGTTGGGAACAGATAGCTATCTGGCGGATTATCAGGAAATGGATATTATGCTGGATACCTTTCCCTACAATGGTGGAGCAATGACGGCCACCGCTCTCTATATGGGCGTACCGGTGGTGAGTCTGCGGGGCGACCATCATAGTGCCCGCTTCGGAGCCAGTATTTTGACAGCGGCAGGCTATGAGGAGTGGATTGCCGATACGAAGAAGGATTACCTGAAATGCACATTGCAGCTAGCAGCAGATGCACCTTTTTTAGCCGATATTCAGGAGAATCTGCGGTCTGAGGTGGAGCAATCGCCGCTATGTGATTCTACGCAATATACTGGTGCTTTTTGGCAAGCCTGTATTGAGCTATGGGCCAGAAAGGGGGACTTTGTCCTATGAAGCAGGATTTGATGGCCTTTCTTACTGGAGGACCGGCTCCTTTGCGCTGGTTGATTTTGGAAAGCCTGCCTTATGTGGAAAAGATTGCTTCGCTATATCCCCAGGCTCATTTAACGGTGGTGACGGAAATCGAGGAAGCGGCAGGTTTACCGGAGTTTGCAGGGCGGAATATTCAGTGGTTTTTTATGGATTATCGCCGGGAAAAACTCCCCTTTCCGTCAAGAAACTTCGATGCGGTGTTGGCAGAAGATCTGTTGACAAAGGCTTATGCCCCCTATGATTTGTTGATGGACATTAATCGTAAGCTTACGGATGTGGGGGTATTGTATGGGGATTTCTTCAATGTACGCTATACCGGCGTACTGGAAGCCTTGCAGCAGGGAGAATTTCCTGTGCGGGAAAAGCATCTTTATGCCAAAAGTGAAGTGGTGCGTTTATTGGATGACACCTTGTTTAAGGAAATTGACTTTATACCGGGAGTCTGCGATGAAGAACACGAAGAGGAGCAGCGCTGGGAAAACGCAGGTTATGTCAATATCAATCATGAGCTTTCAGTCCGTCGTTATCTGTTTCGCGCTGCTGTCAGTACTGCTGCTGTAGCGAATCTTAAGGGAATCTATAGTCCCGAAGTGCGAAAAGAATTAGCCCGGCTTCTGCACCGTATTGAATATGATGTGCAGCGGGAGGAAAATATTCGCTGCCTGCAGGAATTGTGTCAGCGGGAGGGGATCTTTTCGGAATATCTAGGGGATTTTATTCGGGAAAGTTGTTATCATGCAGCAGAGACTGCAGATTTTGTTGGTGTTTGTTTGTCTGGCGAAAATAAGAGGGGGTGAAATTGCAATTTGTAGGGGAGTTCCTGCTAAGGGTATTCCGTTCATGCGCAGTCAAGGGCGAGCAGGGGAGTAATTTTCTGTTTCCCGCTAAAACGCCCCCCTCGGAAAATAGAGCTGTCCAGTTACCTGCGCCGGGCAGGCCAACTGCGCTGTAACAAAAAAAGAAAGTGCGCAGTAACAGCAACAAACTGCAGTTTGCAAAAGTGTGTTGATAATTTTACAGTCTTTTGTTCTTTTTGGATTTACTGGGCACTGCCCATGAGAATCAGCCGGCATCCTAGGGCGAACATTGCCAAGGCCAACAGGGAAAGGATGACTTTTGATTTTGTTTTTTGGGAGAGCTTTGCACCCAATTGGGCGCCGATAGCGGCTCCAATGGAGATGCAGATGGCGGGCAGCCAGATGATATGGTTCAGCAGGAAATGAGATACTACGCCAAAGGCTGCAGAGCAGGCCAGGACGAAGTGAGAAGTGGCAGTGGCCATATGTACAGGAAAGCCCAGAAGATAAATCATCAACGGCACATGGATGACACCGCCGCCGATACCAAAGATGCTGGATAGAAATCCTACGCCGAAGCTGGAGGAAATACCCAGCCAGGTGTTGTAGGTAAAATCTGCAGGCAGACCGCTTATTTCTGCTGGTGGCTTGCGACGGCTGTTGATATACATCAGACAGGCCATGAACAGCAGGAAAAGGCCAAAATAAAAATTCAACATGGGTTGGTTGAAGGCATCTACGATATAGGAACCAAAGAAGGCTCCGGGCAAAGTGGCGATGGCAAATGGAATTGCAGCTTTGAAATACACCCGCTTCTGTCGGATATAGGCAATAGTGCCTGATAGGGCATTAGCCATGACGATGACCAGAGAAGTACCTGTAATCTCAGCAGCAGTTTCAAAGAAGGGATGGTTTGTGCCCGTAGACAAAAATAAGATAAATACCGGCACACAGATAAGGCCGCCGCCGATGCCCACTAAAGTGCCAAAGGTACCGATGGCCAGGCCTAACAGGATGAAAAACAGGATTTCCATAGAAACCTCCTTGTTGAAAATGTATAAAACTTTCCCTTAAGAGCAGGATTTTTGTCTTAAATTGCGAATACAACTTAGTATAGCACAAATAAGATTCCATCACAAAGGAGGGGCGCAGGGGAGTTTACGACAGAAGTTTTCGCAATTATTCTACAAGTAGTAAAATGAGGTGAACATCTATGCTTACATTTTTGATTGCTTTGTGTACTTTGATTGTGGGGTATTTTGTCTATGGTAAAATAGTGGATAATGTGTTCGGTCCCACTGATGCAAAAACACCAGCACTGGTGCATAATGACGGGGTGGATTACATTCCCCTGCCGACCTGGAAAGTATTTTTGATTCAGTTGCTTAATATTGCGGGGCTTGGCCCCATCTTCGGTGCTCTTGGCGGTGCTATCTGGGGGCCCAGCGTTTATCTTTGGATTGTCTTTGGTACAATCTTTGCAGGTGCTGTTCATGATTATCTGTCCGGGATGATTTCTTTGCGCGAGGATGGCAAGAGTATCTCCGAGGTAGTTGGTCATCACATGGGGCCCACCATGCTGATGATTATGCGTGTGTTCTCTGTGGTCTTGCTGGTGCTGGTTGGTACTGTCTTCATGACAGGTCCGGCAGGCCTTCTGGCAAAACTCACGGGGGTAGCGGTGACGATTGTGTTGCCCTGTGTTCTTACTTATTATTTCCTGGCCACGCTGTTGCCCGTTGATAAACTGATTGCCCGTTTTTATCCGCTGTTCGGCATCTGCCTGATTGTCATGGCTTTAGGCATTATGGGCGGTATGCTTTTCGGCGTTGGCGGACATACCATGCCGGAACTGACCTTGCAGAATCTGCATCCGGCTGGTCCAGAAAAGATGCCGATTTGGCCGCTGATGTTCATTACCGTGGCCTGTGGTGCAATTTCCGGTTTCCATTCCACGCAGTCGCCGATTATGGCGCGGTGCTTGAAGGATGAACGGTTGGGACGTCCGGTATTCTATGGGGCTATGGTTGCAGAGGGCATTATCGCTTTGATTTGGGCTGCTGCGGGTGTTACGTTTTATGATGGCACTGGCGGCTTGGCGGCAGCAATGAAAGCTGGCGGTGCTGGTACGGTGGTTTATGATATCTGCGTTGGCTTTATGGGCAGTGGCGTAGGTGCTGTTTTGGCTATGCTGGGGGTTATTGCCTGCCCCATTACTTCTGGAGACACGGCTTTCCGTTCGGCACGTCTGACCTTGGCGGATTGGTTCGGTGTCAGCCAGAATCAGGCAGCAAAGCGTTTGATGTTTGCTGTACCGCTGCTGGCTGTGGGCGGCATCCTGTCCCAGATGGACTTCAACATCATTTGGCGTTATTTCTCTTGGACGAATCAGACCCTGGCTATGATTGTCCTCTGGACTGGTGCGGTATATCTCTATCGGACGAAAAAAGGCTCCGGTGCCTGGAAGATTCCTTTTGTTCCGGCAACGTTTATGTCTGCTGTTTCCTGTACGTATATTCTGCAGGCCCCTGAAGGGTTACAGCTGGGAACCAGCATTTCCTATCCAGTAGGCATTCTCTTTGCAATTATCTGCGTGGCCCTTTATTATAAACATACACTGGGCAGTAAATCTTAATGTACTCTATTGGGAGGGGTAGTATATGAAGAAATTTATGGATAAGGATTTTCTCTTGCAAACTGAAACGGCTCGCGTATTGTTCCACGAACATGCCGCTCCCATGCCAATCTATGATTATCATTGTCACATCAATCCCCGGGAAATAGCAGAAAACCGCGAATTCCGCAATATTGCCCAGGCATGGTTGTCAGCGGATACCTACAAATGGCGTCTGCTGCGGAGTAATGGTGTGGCAGAAGGCTGTGTTTCCGGCAGTGAAGTTTCTTCTCGGGAAAAGTTCCAGTATTTTGCAGAGAGTCTGTCCCGGGCGATTGGCAGCCCTCTGTATCATTGGACTCATTTGGAATTACAACGCTATTTCGATTGTGACTTGATTCTCAATGGGGAAAATGCGGAAAAAATCTGGGATATCTGCAATGAGCGGCTGAAATCCGCGGATATGCGAGCTCAGGGCATTATTGAGCGTTCCAATGTGCAGGTTATTTGTACGACGGATGATCCGGCAGCTGACCTTAAGTGGCATAAAAAGATCAAAGAGGATGGCAGGTGTACTGCGAAAATCCTGCCGACATTCCGGGCTGATCATGTGCTGAACATTGAAGAGGATGGCTGGGATACTTACATGCGCTATGAGCTGGGCGAGGCAGCCGGTATGGATGATATTTCCACCATGCGGGATGTTCGTGAGGCTCTGGTTAAGCGTTTGGATTATTTTGCCGACAACGGTTGTCAGATTGCTGATCATGCAATGCCGTATATGGTTTATGCGCCAGCGAAGGAATACGAGCTGGATGATGTGGTGGGCAAGGTAATCAATGGCAAGGGAAAACCCTCCAAACTAGCCATGGAACAGTATAAGACAGCGGTACTCATGTTCTTAGGTGAGGAATATGCCCGTCGGGGCTGGACCATGCAGCTGCATTATTCAGCGCTACGAGATGTGAATTCCGCTATGTTTGCTATATTGGGACAGGATAGCGGCTTTGATGCGGTGGATACCCATAACTGTGCACCGGCCTTGGCCCGGTTCCTAAATGCTTTGGATAAGGATGGACATTTGCCTAAGACCATCATCTGTTCACTGAATCCGGCAGATAATATTGTGATTGCTGCCTTGTTGCCGGCTTTTTCGGGTACGGAGGCTTTGGGGAAGATTCAGCAGGGCGCTGCCTGGTGGTTCAATAACAACAAAGAGGGTATTGAAGCCCAACTTCGCGTTCTGGCCAGTGTTTCCGTGCTGGGCAATACCATCGGTACGCCGACGGATTCCCGTTCGTTGTTGTCTTATTCACGCCATGAGTACTATCGTCGTATTTTGTGTAACTTTATCGGCAATCTTGTGGAAAATGGAGAGTATCCAGCGGATATGAAGACTTTAGGCAAGCTAGTGGAAGATATCAGTTATAATAATGCCTGCCGTTATTTTGCATTTTGAGAGGAAGAGATTATGCCGAGGAAAAGTACCAAAAAGAGCGTAGAAAACAATGAAAAGGCGGTTAAATTTCAAGAATTCTTGATGGAGAACAACATCAATGTGTTCAGTACCGAGTCGATGGATGATGATTATGCCACGGTGTTGTTCCGTTCGCGGATAGAGGCAAGGGGACAGATACTGCCCATGGCAATCCTGATTGATACCAGCATCTTTACCGTAATCCGCACCCAGATTATCAGTGGTTTGCCCGAGGATAAACAACCCCGGATAAAGGAGTATCTCAACGATCTAAACGCCCGCTACAAGAGTTTCAAATATTATGTCCATCAGGATGGTAAAGTCTATTTGGATATTTGTCTGCCTTTTGTGGATGATACCTTTGACAGCAAGATGATTCAGCTGATGCTCAGCGTGTTGGTACAGCACCTTGAGGCTGTCTATGATGAATTCATGGGGCAGGTTTGGGGTAAGTAATAAAAAAATCGATGATATAAAAAGCCGGAGCCAGTGCTTGCTCTCTTTGCGTAGATTTGTTTTCAAGCGCAAGGGTGATAAGCATTGGTTCCGGCTTTTTTTACAATGTCGTTATCGTGTTAACGGCTGGCAGGCAGAAGGCCTAGTTTTTTCTGGGTTTTTGTCAGGGTTTTGCGGGCGATGTATTCTGCCTTTTCGGCACCGGATTTCATCAATGCTTCCAAGGCTTTACGATTATTCATAAGATCTTTATACCGTTCGCGGATGGGCTTTAATTCATCTGCTACAGTCTGGCCGACTGCAACTTTGAAATCCCCATAGCCCTTGCCAGCAAATTCGGTTTCAATGTCTGCCATATTTTTGCCGGTGATGGCGGAATAGATGACCATGAGGTTGCTGACGCCGGGCTTATCCTCACGATAGCAGACCTTGGCTTCGCTGTCCGTAACGGCACTTTTGAATTTCTTGAGAATCACGTTTTCTTCGTCCAGAATGGAGATGGTGGCCTTAGGATTGGTGTCAGACTTGCTCATCTTGCTGGTGGGATCCTGCAGGCTCATTACTCTGGCTCCTGCTTTGGGGAAATAGCCCTCCGGGAGTTTGAAGTTTTCACCGTAATTATGATTGAAGCGGGTGGCAATATCCCGTGTAAATTCCAGATGCTGGGTCTGGTCGGCACCTACTGGAACATAATCAGCCTGATAGAGGAGAATGTCACCAGCCATCAGTGCGGGATAGGTAAACAGGCCGGCGTTGATATTTTCCGGGTGCTTGCTGGACTTGTCCTTGAACTGGGTCATGCGGGAAAGTTCGCCAAATTGGGAACAGCAGCTCATGAGCCAGCCCATTTCGGCATGACTGCGCACATGACTCTGTACGAAAATCAGACTTTTTTCCGGGTCGATGCCGCAAGCTAACAACAGGGCAAAGGCTTCCAGAGTCTGTTTTTTGCGCTGGGCGGGGTCAATATGAATGGTCAGGGAGTGCAGGTCGGCGATAAAGTAATAGCAGTTATAGTCTTCCTGCATTTTCTGCCAGTTGCGGACGGCTCCCAGGTAGTTGCCCAGGGTAAAGGTTCCTGTGGGTTGAATGCCTGAGAGAATAATTTTTTTTTCGGTGTTTGCGTTTTCCATAATCATAGCTCCTTTGTCTTGTCAGGAACTAAAAAATCCCTGACAGAAATAATCTGCCAGGGACGAAATATTCGCGGTGCCACCCTGTTTCATGGTCATACCATGCGCTCATGAAGTACCAACATACTTCCGACAACTTACGTGTGTCCAACGTCGCAGCCTAGTAGTATAGGAAGTCCTACATGTTCAGTGCGCCCTCAGCGGTCCATTTGCCAGTCTGCCTGCTGTCCGGATCCCAGCACCCCGGACTCTCTGAGAGGGTAGCCTCTGACGTTATCTCCGCCTCAACGGTTTACAAAATCATTACATGATGATAATAGCACTGGGAAAAGGCGTTTGTCAAGGCTGGAGAAATGGCGAAAGTCTATGCAGGAACTAGCTCGATTCAGTCGAATACTGTAAAATGATATACATCAAGAGAAAGTTATCCACAGGTTTTTGCTCAATGTTGTGGATTAGTGGATAAATATGTGGATAACTTTAATGTTTACGTGGATGGTTTTGAGGTTTATATGGATAACCAAAAAAAGGTTTTAAGACTATTGGATTACATTCGCAAGGTGGCATCTTTGCGAAAGAAGTTGGTGCGCAGCATCAAAGAGGAAGAATGGTCGCTGTTTGTGGATGAGCTACCGGTGGACCCTAAACGGATACGCACCTTTGCTCCTGAGGATGAAGGTGCAGAGGATGTGCTCCTGGAGGTGGAAAAGCCCGAGTTTATTCCTTGCCCGGAACTGCCTTTTGATTTGCTGAGCTGGATTCGTACGCCTAATTATCGGGATTTTATGGTGGCGGATATTGAAGTTCGGGAGGAACGGCTGCGTCACGATGACCGGTTAGGTGATGTTACGGAGCGTTTCGTAGATTCTGGCGTACGTCTGGCGGCTTTGGAAAAGTGGAAACGGCAGCGTACGCTTTGGCGGGCTGGGGAAATGGTGAAAAATCGGACACAGGAGCTTTTTATGCAGCTCTATGAGCTATATGATAAAATCCGTAAAGATCCGGAGCGTTTGGAGCTGGTGGCTGGTAACGGATTTTTTTTGAGTGGATTGGATTCCTCCATCAACCATCCCATTATATTGAAGCGGGTGCAGCTTCGTTATGATAAAAAGGGGAAGATGCAGCTGCTGGAATCGGAATATCCGGTGGAGCTTTATGTGGATATGTTTCAGGATATGCCTGGTGTGGAGCCCGAGGGGATTCGAGCTTTTGCGGGGATTCTGGATGAGGCGGATATGCATCCCTGGTCAGAGAAGTTGGACAGTTTTTTGGCAGAAAATGCGGGGGCACTTACGCCAAACTGTCGTTTTGCGGATAATCGCTTTGATGTGCTGCCTACAGACTGGTACCTGACCTATGTGCGGCCGGTCTTATTCCTGCGCCGGGTGCAGCCGGGAACAGAACGCTCGATTGCAGCTATGATGGCCCGTATCGAGCAGCAGGGTGATGTTCCTGACGCTTTGTTGCGCATTGTAGATCCGGCAGCACCGCAGGAGACAGTAGAGCCCTTTTCCTTAAATCTTGCGGATATCCGTGGGGAAGCAGAGGATATCCTGTTGACTAAAGCAGCCAATGCGGAACAACTGGGAATTGCACGTAAGATTGCCAGTTCCCCTGCCGTGGTGGTACAAGGTCCTCCGGGGACAGGGAAAACCCATACCATTGCCAATCTGCTTGGTCATTTTCTGTCCCAGGGGCAGCATGTACTGGTGACTAGCGCTACCAACAAGGCTTTGGCGGTATTGAAGGAAAAACTTCCTGCAGGCATTCAGGATTTATGCGTTTCCCTGTTGGACGGAGCGAAGGGGGACATGGAGCGTTCTGTGCAGGGCATCTGTGAACGCCTTTCTCATAGTGATGAGGATGATTTGGCCAATCGGGTGGCGGAACTTACCAAACAGCGTCATCAGCTGCTTCAGGCTTTGGAAGAAAGACGGCAGGTTTTAGAGGATATACAACGCTTTGAAGCGAAACGGGACTATTTTGTGCTGGGTGGAAAGGTCTGGTCTTTATCCCGGATGGCGGCATTTATTCACGATCACAATGATTTAGCGGGTGTTATTCCTGGTCCGGTGGCTGAAGGTGTGATGCCTTTAAGCAATGAAGAATTAGCGGCTCTTTATCATAGCAACAGTCTGTTTACACCGGAATCCCTTGCTGAAATGGCGGAGGAATTGCCGAATAGAACGCAGTTATTGCCACCGGAAGAGGCCGGACATATTATTGGTCTGGTGGTGGAAGAACAGGCGGAACGGGAGAATCTCTTGTCAGGGTTGCCAGACTTTACGGTGGATGAAACAGGCTGTTTATGCAGGAATGGATTGCCGGTGGCTGGCGAACTGTCTTTGGAACGGTTGCAGGAAGCCGCGCAGCTGTATGAGGGCATAAACTTTGATCGGTTGGAGAAAAAATGGGCTCAGGAGGCCTTGTTGGCGGGAAAACGTAAGGATGCTCATCTGGAATTATGGCAAATGCTGGGAAGGGCCATTGAGCGGGTGCAACAGCTTAAACAGCAGAATATGACGCAGTTCTTTGGTTTGGATTTTGTCTTTAAGGGTGGTCGGGCGCTTAATCAGGAGCTTATCCAGATCCTGTCGGAAATGGCAGAGGCCTTTGATGCCAAGGGGCAATTATCCTGGTGGGACAAATTGCGCCATGGTGAGTGGAAGAATGTTCAACAGGCTTTTGTGATTGATGGGCACGAGCTGCGTTGCCGCCGGGATTGTCAGCTGGCCATGCAGTACGTTGCTTTGCAGCAAGCGCGCAATGAAGTAGAGGTGAAATGGCGGCAGCTGTTAGAGCCCTATGGGATGATGAGCTACGCTGATCTGCAGGCTTTAGGGGACGACTGTGATGATTTACTGAGTGCCCGTTGGCGGGAGATAGAGGTCTTTCTTCATTGGCAGGAAAATGTCTGGCAGGATTTGATGTTGTTGTGGCGGCAGGCGGGCGTCAATCTGTCGCTGGTTTATCGGGAGTCCAGCTTTGCAACCCCTCATGGGGAGCTTAAGGCGCAGCTGACATGGCTTAAGGATAGTTTTCCGCGGTTGCAGCGTCTGCTTATCATGCAGGCGGCGCGGCAACAGTCTGTAGACCGTTTGCGGGATACCAGAAAAGCGATAGTGCAGGTGGATGGACAGCTGGCCCGGCAATTCAGCGCGGCTTTGATGGCTGGAGATGGTGAAGGTTATGCGGCAGCGTATGAAAAATTAACGGCCTATGAAAAACTGCGGCCCCTTTATGAACAGAGACAGGAATTTTTGGCAAGGCTGGCAGAACTGGCTCCCCAGTGGGCGGCAAGTTTTGCTGCCCAGCTGGGGACCGATGGCGCGGTGCCGGATAATCTTGGTGATGCCTGGCTCTATGCGCAATTTACGCGGGAATTGTCGCAGGTGGCGGAAACTGATACACAAAAAATTGAAGCGGAAATCAAGGAACAAGGTCAGCAGTTGGTGAAGGTCACGACCGAACTGGCGGAAACAAAGGCCTGGCAGCATTTGTTGGCCAATGTTGCTGGCAATGACCTGCAGGCAAGTCTGGTGGGGTGGAGCAAGGCCGTTCAGAAGCTGGGCAAGGGGAAGGGACGCTATGCTGCGCGTCATATTCAGGAAGCCAGGGCATGCATGCTGGAGGCGCAGACAGCTGTGCCAGCCTGGATTATGCCGCTTTCACGTGTATGGCAGAATCTGAATCCCAGCAGCCCCAAGTTTGATATTATTCTCATTGATGAAGCCAGTCAGGCTGATATTACGGCACTGCCATTGCTCTATTTTGGGAAAAAGGTTATTATTGTGGGGGATGATAAACAGGTCAGCCCGGCTGCGGTAGGGGTGACCGCTGCGGAAATCAATCATCTGCAGGCTACTACCATTGAGGGCGTGATTAAGCATGCTGCTCTTTATACGATGGATACTTCCTTGTACGACATTGCACAAATGAATTTTGCGGCGCGGATGCTTACCGAGCACTTCCGCTGTGTACCGGAAATCATTGGTTATTCCAATGCATTGGCTTATGACGGACGGATCCGTCCCTTACGGGAATCGGGCAGCAGTAATCTGCAGCCCTTGGTGGCGGTCAAAGTAGACGGCTGCCGGGAGGCGGGCAAGAAGCGCAATCTGGTGGAGGCAGAATCGATTGTGGCTGCGTTGGCGGCCTGCTTGGAGGATCCTGCTTATACGGGTAAGACCTTCGGGGCGATTTCCCTGTTGGGCGAGGAGCAGGCCAAATTCATCCGGGAATTTGCGGCAGACCGTATTGGGATTGGGGCATTGGAAAATGTGGGTTTTCTCAGTGGTAACCCTGCAGATTTCCAAGGCGATGAGCGGGATGTTATCTTCTTATCGCTGGTGGATAGTAAGGATACGCTGGCAGATGATAAACAGATGCGTATGGTGGGGGAAGGTCATGCCGGTGATACGGCTAAACGCTATAATGTAGCTGTCAGCCGCGCACGGGATCAGCTATGGGTGTTCCATTCCATGGATGCAGCTGACCTCAAAGAGGGCGATTTACGGCGCGGGCTTATCGAATATGCAGAAAATCCCCAGCGTGATTTACAGGCAGGAGAGGACCGACAACCCACTTCTTTGGAACTTACGGTTACGCGTAGTCTGCAAAGTGCCGGTTATCAGGTGGTACAGAATATGGCAGTGGGCAGCCTCAATGTGCCGGTGGCCGCGATTAGTGGTACGAAGCGGGTCATTATTGCCTGTGATGGAGAACATTGGGTAGACAGCATAAAGGAAGCTGCCGCGCAGCGCTATAATCAGGCGGTATTGGAACGCCTGGGCTGGCAGTTCATCCGGGTACGGGGGAGCAACTGGTATCTGAATCCGGAAAAGGCCTTGGGAAAATTACAGGAAGACCTGGCTTCTGCTGGTATTGTGCCGGGTGAAGATTCGGCGGGAGAAGAACAGGAAAAAGCCAAGGCAGAGTTGACTTTGTATATACGTCAACGGGCGAAACAACTGCTCACCAGCTGGCATAAGTCGGAAAGAGATGTTTAATTATGCTGTGGCGTATATTGGGGGATATGATGGGACGTGGGGGGTGCTTTACATTTAGCCTTTACAATTACCGCAAAAAAAATAAAAAAAGGTATTGACAGATGGCAAAGGTATGGATATAATAGTTTTTGTCAGTCAGCAAGACACAGATAAATCTGGTTCGCTGACAGGACAAATGCGGAAATAGCTCAGTTGGTAGAGCATCACCTTGCCAAGGTGGGGGTCGCGAGTTCGAGTCTCGTTTTCCGCTCCATAAAATGCGGAAATAGCTCAGTTGGTAGAGCATCACCTTGCCAAGGTGGGGGTCGCGAGT
>NZ_JAILPX010000112.1 GCF_024699275.1 Selenomonas sp. | reverse complement strand
AGGGGAGGGCTAAGTGCCAATGGATAGTACAGCCGAAGACATTTATCGTCAATTCTATAAAAAGATCTATAACTACATCTATGGTATGGTCCTGCAGCGGGAAACAGCCGAGGATTTGACCTGTGCGGTCTTTATTGCAGCCCTGGAAGACTGGGAGAAAATTGCCACCCTGGCGGAAAAACCACTGGCCGCCTGGCTGTTTACCGTTGCCCGTCATAAGACCCTGAATCATTTGCAAAAAGCTTCCACCAGCCACGAAGAGACCCGCAGTGAACTGCCGGAGGTTCCCTTGGCCCCAGCGGAAGCAGTGGGCTTTGCCTCGCCGGAATCCCAAAGGGCCGAATATATCCTGGAGCGCCTTACGGCAGAAGAACGGGAACTCTTGGAACTGCGCTACAGTTGGGGCTTTTCCAATGGGGAGATTGCCCGGATGGGAAATACCAGCGAAAACACGGTCAGTCATCGCTATCGCAGGCTTTTTGCTAAATGCCGGAAAATCGATGAGGCAAATCATTCCGCATAATTTTTGTACGCAACGCCCTGCCCGGCAAGTTCTGTTTCGCCTTCCAGCAGGTGGTGGAAGATGAGAAATATCTGGCGGCTTTTTTAGAGGTCTTGGAAGAAGAACATATTCATTGTGAAGTGGGCAAAATGGAAGCCAAGAAATTAGCAGGCATTCAGCTTTGATGGAAACGCATCAAACAAAAAAAGCAGATTATTTCGGTTAGCCGCTATATTTCTTGTAATAGATCAAGCAGTCAAACGTAAGTGAAAGCAGGATTTATTTGTTGATATCGCAATGGCGAGAGGAGATCATAAAGATGAAAAAACGCAAATTGATTTTAGCTGCTGGTTTGGCGCTGTCCTTATCCTGTGTATCCCCCCAGGCTTCTGTCCTGGCGGCGGAAGCCGCTATCATGCCGGCGGCTGTTCAGCTAACGGCCCCGGAAGATGCCCGGGCCCAGTTGGAAAAAGCCTATGCCAGCCTGATTGATTTCAATCAGGGAAATTTGACCTTTGACCTGGATTTTTCCACGCCATTGGCCAGCGGCGGCTATGAAGGCAATTTTGTCTTTAATTCCGATCCCTATTTTGGGGCCAAGGGAACTTGTAAGATGGAATTGGAGGTACCCGGCGCTCCTACCCATAACATCGACATGGCCTTCTATATCCGTGAATCCAAGGACTTGATCAGTACCTACTATCAGGACACCGATGGCAACTGGCTCAAGAAGATTACCCAGAAAAAAGCCGGGGAGGAAAAACTGGGCAAGACCATGGATGACGCCTTTGACCAGGACCTCATGTCCGTAACCAAGAGCGTTCAGCTGGGCGAGCGCAATGGCGCAGAACAAACCTATCTGGTGACCACCGATGGTACGAAGCTCTATCAGTATCTGACCAAGATTATGGACATCAAGACCACGGGCAAGGCTGCGAATCGCGATACCCTCAATCAGCTTTTGGCTAACCTGGGGGATGTGACCTATACCATCACCATTAACGAAAAACGCCACGAACTGACGGATTTCCATGTCAATCTGACGGCTCAGGCCCGTAATGCGGCCACCGCTTATATCAAGAGCCTCAAGCAGAAGCCAGAAGAAGAAAAACAACTGCTGGATATCATCAATAACAGCACGCTGGAAATCAACTTCCATGGTCAGGGCTATGGAGAGCCCCAGGATGTGACGATTCCTGCGGAAGTGCTGGCAGGCGCTAAAGAAGATAAAAGCGGTTCCAACAGCATCTTTTTCCCGGTCATCAATGACCAACAGAAATAATGCCGGTGAAAACCAAAAGGAGTCTAACGATGAATGCGTTTACACAAAAAATTTCCTGGTGCAATGTCCTGCTCATGACGCTGCTGGCCTTTATCCTGCTGCTGCCCATAGCCTCCGCCAAGCCCCAGGACTGGACCGATAAAGGCTATTCCTTCAAGAGCATCCAGCGGGTTTGCATCCAGGATATGGATATGGCGGGCAAGGTCAACACCGATATTGAACGCCGTAATCTGCAGCAGCTTTTCCAGGAAAAGGCGGCAGAACGTCTCCACGCGGCCCAGCTGGTCCATTCTGACCACAATATGGATGTCTATGTGAAGGCCTCAGTCCTGAATTACCGGGTTACGCAGCGGGTTATTCCGGCCCATCAGGAAACCCGCTACCGGACTGAACACATCCATTATACGGAAAAGGGCCAAAAGCGCACGCTGAGCTATGAGGTTCCCTATCAGGTCTATGTGCCGGAGGAAATTATCCATACCAGCAATGTTCGCCTGCGCTTTGACGTCTACGATGCCAAAACCAATCAGGCCATCTTTTCCCGGGATGATACCCGCGTGGATGATTACAGCACCGATTTGCAGCGGACCTACACGAAATTGGTTACCGCCTTTTACAAAGAGCTGGATAAGAAAATCAGCAAAGGCTGATTAGCCGCTGAAATATTTTCCGTTGTCCGTTGTTTTTGACCGGTCAACGGGGTAAGATGAGAAGCGTAGGGAGAATCCCTGCAGCAAGTCATTCCGCAAAGGGACCGCCGGAGAAAAATCCGGCGGTCTTTTTTGCAATAACGGGCAATTTATGGTAGAATTTTTCTGGGAAAATGTAAAATAGTGAATTTTTGGGGAGGATTTCTATTTGGCTACGACAAAGAAAACAACTGCAGGAAAGAAGACGGCAACTACGGTTGCCAAGAAAGCGGCCAAGAGTGTCGCCAGCAAGGTGGCAGAGGCAGCTGTAACGGCTGTTGCGGCTAAAGCCGTGAAGGGGACGACCACAAAGACCGTCAAAAAGACGACCGCGAAAAAGAAACATGCCTATATCTTTTTCAACTGCAACGACGACAAAGATGCCGTTTCCATGAACCCGCGTTACAACAATGAAGTTTTTGCTGATTCTGCTGCCGGCAGAAAGGCTTTGCTCCAGCGGATCAAAGACGAGGTCAATGCTGGGCGGGTAAACGTATCCGATAAAAAAGCAGTGGAGGAGGATATTCTCCAGGGCAATCCGACAGATGCCAGTGAAAAACTCCAGTATGGCGATATTGAACGCATGATTTTCCTGGGGTGATCAGATAGATGGGAATAGCTGCTGAGTCTGCGCTGCGCAAATGTGGAAAATTTTTCAGAGAGAGAAGGAGTTTGGGCCTTTTTCTTGAATGCATACAGTAAGAATGTGAAGAGTGTGCGTTGTTTCTGTATGGAGGGCATCAGAATGGAAGATTTACATCATGCAATAGACGTTATGCATCATCCGCATCAGTATACGCTGCAAGAGCTGGAACGGGCAGATGTTGCCATTCAGGAGGGTCCCATGAAGGAATTCTTCAAGCTGTACTACCGTGGTTTGTTCCAACGGATTATGCGTAACCGGGACAATCAGGATTCCCAGGTAGGGGAGATTGGTTATTTTGGTGGCTGAGGAGAGACATCAGAACCCTTGTTGCTGCTGATTTTGCTCCATGCGAACAGGTAAGGGCTTCAGGATTTTCGCTATTCCTGGAGCCCTTTTCATGTGCGCAAAAGAAAACAAGAAAGGCAATTCGCATGAGCAGTACGAATTGCCTTTCTTGCTGTGTATTATATTTTAGGAGAGCTTTGACATCCGTTCCATATTTCCCCATATCGAACGGATGCCTTAACGAAAGCCTGAATAAAATATAGCATAAATGATAATCATTGTCAATAATAAAATGTAAAAATTTTATTTCCTGAAGAAAAAACGACCTTTATGCAGTACAATATAGCATAGAGGTCGTTTTTTGTGTAAAGCTGCGGTTATTCCTGAACCAGTGGATAGAGGTCGTTGTCCTCCCGCTGCATGCGTTCCTGCAGAGCGCCGATTACCCGGTCTGTATCCTGGCGGAACTTGGCCAGGTTGGCTTTGATTTTGGTGGGGGTCATAAATTCTTCCTTATAGTCCATAAAGGTTTTGGCCAGACCGCCCATCTCTGCGTTGAACGAGCGGGACAGGTCGCGGACGGTTTCGTTGTCGCTTTTTTCCAGATTGGGATAGAGGAACTTATCCTCGGCGGCCAGGTGGATGGAAATCAAGCCGGCCAGACGGGCCAGGGCCTTGGTCACTTCATCGACATTCTGTTCAATCTGCATATCCGTCTTGTTGCGGATGATGGTGTTGATGTGTTCATAGATGCTGGCATGATGGTCC
>NZ_JAILPX010000105.1 GCF_024699275.1 Selenomonas sp. | reverse complement strand
TGCCCGGCGCAGGTAACTGGACAGCGCTATTTTCCGAAGGGGTCGTTTTAGCGGGAAACAGAAGATTACTCCCCCACTTGCCCCGAACCACGCATGAACGAAATACTATTGACATGGACTTCCCTACAAACTGCAATTTGCAAAAAAATCGTTGCTAATTTTACAGAGCCCTCCATAGGTTAGACCAAAAAATCTAACTTATGGAAGGCTCTGCATTTTTACATTCTGACGCTTTATTCAATAGATGATGTTTTCTCCATCCGCCGGCATATCATATTCACTGACATTCCTGGCCAGCAGCAAGGCACGCATCTGATGCCGGGTAATTGTCGCATGAGCCACGTTATCCATATGGGTAAGATATAATTTTGCCTCTGGCGCCGCCAGTGACACCGACCAGACATCTTCATCATTCATGATCAGGCGTCCGTTCTCCACCAGTTCAGCAGCGGCACAGTTCAAGGCAATAACGTCTGGCTGGAACCGGCGGATATTCTCCTGTACTTCCGGATACCAAACCGTATCACCGGCCAGATAGAAGGTCTTTTCCTCATCTGCCGTAAACATCACCCCCATGGCTTCTCCACAGGGAACCACCGTACCATGACGGGCAGGCACCTGGGTGAGTTTTGCCGCACCAAAACCCATACCCTCTTGGGACAGCACCATGACTTCCCTAAAACCAGAACACTTCAACACCTCGGCATCTGCCTCATTCTGGCAGATAATGGGTACAGCCTTATCTAAAGGCGCTCCCACCGTACCATCCATGGCCATATCAATATGATCCGGATGAATATGGGTCAGCAGATAGTAATCCACCCCCTGCAGGATTTTCTCCACCGGCAGCGGCAGATCATAAAAAGGCATGGCCATATTTTCCTTCACTGGTTCCGGCACATGATAGGGCATTCCGGGGATATCCACAAAGGACAGCACATGGCGGGGCGCCAGCCAGGGGTCAATCAAAAAGGTCTTCCCAGCATATTCCAAACGGTTAGTCGCATTACGGATTTGTGTCAATTTCATGGTAAAAAACTCCCTTCAACGTGCAAAACAATTGATCTTGCTTATATTTTAGACGCCCCTGATTCGTTCCACAAGAAAAGTCCTGAGTACTTGCCGCAACCATTTGGTTGCGGTAAACTACCAGCAGGAGGTGTTGACCATGAACATCAAGCAGTTGGAATACTTTATCGCAGCCTACCGCAGCCGCAATATCCAAGCCGCAGCCGATAAACTCTATGTCACGCGGCAGGGCATCAGCAAAATCATCCGCCAGTTGGAACAGAATTTAGGACAGACGCTTTTTACCCGTACCCCCCGGGGACTGGAACCCACGGATTACGCCATTGCTCTACTGCCCCATGCCCAGCGGCTTCTGGAGGACTACCACTATATCGAAGGACTGAACACCCTGGCCGCCCAGTCCAAAAACGTGGTCACGGTCTACGCTCTGGACCACGTATTGGCCTACCTGGGCGCTCAGTTCCTGCTGGATTTTCATACAGTCCATCCCGATATCATCCTCAGTGTAATCGACACCACCGATGACGCTGCCCTGGAAGGACTGGCCGCTAAGAAATGCAATTTTGCCATCGTCACCGGCCCCTTGGACAATAGCCGCTTTCACGGGGAAGGACTCTTTTTCTCCCGTTACTGCGTACGGCTGCACAAGGATCATCCCCTGGCCAGCAAAACTTGTATTGACTATGAAGATTTAGACGGCACCACCATCATCGGCAAAGGACGAGCCTATCAATGTTTCCGCCATAATATGGATAAATACATCTTCCTGCCAGGCCGTAAGGTCACCATTCTGGGCGAAACTGCCGATGAACAGATTATCACGGAATTGGTGGCTAAAAACCAAGCCATCAGCATCGGCTACGATTATTCGGCCATCGTCAACCAACACCCGGACATCCTGCTGCGCCCCTTAGCCAGCAAAGACGAAAATGGACAGCATGTGTATCTGGTAACCGATAATCACACCCTGTCCACCACTGCCACCCGGAAATTCCAGCAATTCCTCCTGGATTGGCTGCCCGCCCACCATAAGGACAAAATTGAATGGTAACCTGCCCTTGGCTATTTCCAAGCAGCCAATAATCTGCTAAACTGTAGCCAACAAAACGAAAAGGAGCTTCTTTATGTCTATCCCCACCAAGAACAGCCCGAATTTTCTGCCACAAATCCCTCCGGAAACCCTAAAAATCATCCCTCACTATCCCCAACACAAGCAGCATGGCCGCTTAGGACAGTGGCAGCCCAGTCTTCCCCAGGGCAAGGGAATCATTGACCATTTCCATTTGTTTCCCGGCCTGCACCTGTCCCATGTCCGCTTTCTGGCCCCTGGTGTCCATTATCAACACCCCGCCTCCGACATGGTCATCGAAATCAATCACTGCCGCCGGGGGCGAGCCAGCTGGCATCTCCATGGCGGCAAGCTGCTTTCCCTGAATGCCGGCGATATCGATATCCATACCACAAACTATTGTGCCAATTCCCAGATGGATTTTCCCGCTGGTTTTTACGAGGGCATTACCCTGTCCTTAGACTTGAAGGTCTTCGGCAAGAATCTTCCCCCGATTCTGCGGGAAGCCCAGCTGAGTACGGAGCAGCTTTATCATGATTTCTGCATGCCGGCCGGTCCCCTGGTCCTGCCCAGCGGCAGTCCCCTGGACCGTCTATTGGCGCCCCTCTACAATATTCCCGACAGCATCCGCCTGCCCTATTACCAGTTGAAAATCCAGGAAATCCTGTTGCTGCTTTCCGTCTGGAAGCCTACAGCCGCCCCGAACCGCCAGCAATACCATACGGAACAAGCCGGACGGCTACAGGAAATCCACGCTTTTCTAACGGAAAATCTATCCACCCGTTATACCATCGCCCAACTTGCCCAACGGTTCAATATCAATCCCACCACCCTCAAGCGGGAGTTCAAAGCCACCTATGGTTTGCCCATTGCCCATTTCATGCAGGAATACCGCATGCAGGAAGCCATGAAACGCATCCGGGAAACCGACACGCCCCTGTCGGTCATTGCCCAGGAGGTGGGCTATACCAGTCAGAGCAAATTTACCCAGGTATTCAAGGCGATAACAGGAAAATTGCCTACGGCGTACCGCAGGCAATTCTAATGCAATAATAATAAACTTTTTCAGGCCGCAGTCACATCGACAAAATTGCGGCTTTTTTCCTTGACCGGCATAGCCGACTTAGGTACAAACATCGCCCGTACAGCATTCAGTACTGCCAGGACCATAACCCCCACATCGGCAAAGATAGCCGCCCACATGTTGGCCAGTCCTAGAGCTCCCAAAATCAACACCAATACCTTGATGCCGATGGAAAACCAAATGTTCTGCTTAACGATGCCCAAAGTCTTGCGGGCAATGCGCTGCGCCACAGAAATCTTCAAGGGGTCATCGTCCATAAGCACCACATCGGCTGCTTCTATGGCTGCATCGGAGCCCATGGCCCCCATGGCAATGCCCACATCCGCCCGGGAAAGCACAGGAGCATCGTTAATGCCGTCTCCCACAAAGGCCAGTTTCCCGGTTTTTTTCTGCTGCAGGAGCTCTTCCACCTTCGTGACCTTATCCTGGGGCAGCAGCTGGCTGTAAACCGTATCCAGCTGCAAATCCGCCGCCACTTTATCCGCGACCTTGCGGTTGTCACCGGTGAGCATAACCGTTTGACCAATGCCATTGCGCTTCAAAGCGCAAATCGCCTCCTGGGCATGGTCCTTCACCACGTCAGCAATGATGATATGACCGGCATATTCACCATCCACCGCCACATGAATCATGGTGCCTGCTTCATCGCATTCATGCCATTTCGCACCGATGGCCTCCATCATCTTGGCATTGCCCACACAAACGGTCTGCCCATTGACCTGAGCCCGGATGCCCTGCCCGGCAATCTCCTCCACCTGCTCCACCTGACAGCCATCGGCTTCATGACCAAAGGCATTGCGCAAAGACTCCGCAATGGGATGCGTGGAATAGCGTTCCACATGAGCAGCCAAATGCAGCAGTTCATCCTGGTTCAGCTTATCTGCATGGATGGCATTGACCGCAAAAATACCCTTGGTCAATGTCCCCGTCTTATCAAAGACCACTGTATCCACTTCGGCCAAAGTTTCCAGATAATTGGACCCCTTCACCAATACCCCCTGTCGGCTGGCACCGCCAATCCCGGCAAAGAAACTCAAGGGAATGCTGACCACCAAGGCACAGGGGCAGCTGATGACCAGGAAAGTCAGGGCACGGTAAATCCAAGTACCCCACTCGGGCGCTGCCCCCATACCCAATATCCGCACCAAAGGCGGCAGGAAAGCCAGTGCCAAAGCTGCATACACCACAATGGGCGTATAGACCCGGGCAAACTTAGCAATAAAATGCTCCGACTTAGACTTCCGGGAACTGGCATCTTCCACCATTTCCAAAATTTTCGAAGCCGTTGAATCGTCAAATTCCTTCGTGGTCTTGATTTTCAACAAGCCGTTGATATTGACGCAGCCGCTGAGAACATCATCTCCCTCTTTGGCTTCCCGGGGCATGGATTCACCAGTCAGTGCCACCGTGTTCAGACTGGAAACACCTTCCACCACCTGACCGTCCAAAGGAATCTTTTCCCCCGGTTTAACCACGATGACGCTGCCGATTTCCACTTCATCGGGATCAACCTGCTCCAAGGAACCGTCCGCCTGCTGCAGGTTGGCGTAATCCGGACGAATATCCATAAGATCGCTGATATCCCGGCGGCTGCGCCCCACAGCATAGGCCTGGAACCACTCGCCCACCTGATAGAACAGCATAACGGCAATGGCTTCGGTATAATCTCCGTCCTCATAGACCGCCAACGCCATGGCGCCAAGGGTGGCAATGGCCATCAGCAGGCTCTCATCAAAGGCCTGCCGGTTTTTGATGCCCTTGCCAGCCTTGTATAAAATATCATAGCCTACAATGATATAAGGTACCAGATATGCGGCAAAACGCGGCATCCCCGCCAGCGGTGCATAGGCCAGCAGCACCATCAAGATGGCCGCCACGATAATCCGCACAAGATTTTTCTTCTGCTTTTTATTCACTGAACTCGCCTCCATTAACCTGCCTCGATACAGATTATTAATATATATGAACAAGTATTCATTCGTTTAGCTAGATTATAGCACCAGAGAAGTGCCAACAGGAAAAATGGTAAAATAATATTCCAATCGGAACAAAACTGTACCAATTGGAATACGCATTAACGGCATACAAACTTAGAGGTATACTTCGCAATCATCCTCAACCCGCTTGCAGTTGCTGCGGACATTTTCCATAACGGCCTTGACATCCTGACCTTCCTCAAATTCCACCTTCATCTTCAAAGCCATGAAATTTACCGTAGCATCCTTAACTCCAGCGGTGTTTCTGGCTGCCTCCTCCATAAGATTAGCACAATTGGCACAGTCCACATCGATTTTATAGGTCTTTTTCATCGGTAATCATCCTTTCAACATATGAACGTTTATTCATTTAATGATTTAAGTATATTCTCTTCCCCTTTTCCTAACAAGACTTTTGTCATTTTCATTACCATTTGGTCTAATCTTTTTCCAAACGGAACAAAAAAGTCTTTCCAAAAGAAACGATAGAAAAAAGCTGCGCTAAAGTATATAGCCCTTAGCGCAGCTCCATTCTTAATTTCCTGTATTCAGTTGGGATCGAATTTATGAACCGCATCTTCCAGCAACGCATCCCGACGCTGCTTGCTGGCGGTAAAGTAATCGTAAATCGTCTGTCTGTCCTGCGTTTCACAGGCCGTAATCACCTTGCCAATAATCTCCTGAAAGGTTTTCAGATTAGCCGCAATGGCTTTGCCGTTGGTCATGCAGATATCCGCCCACATATCCGCATTGGATGAGGCAATGCGGGTGGTATCCTTGAAGCCACCGCCAATAAGCTTAATGCATGACTCCATATCACCGCCGGACTGGTTCAAAAGCGTCACCAAAGCTGCCGCTGCTACATGGGGCACATGGCTGATGACCGAAGCACAGCGGTCATGTTTGGCGATATCCAAAGTAGTAAAGTTAGCCCCCGTATGCTGCAGTACAGACATCAGCTTAGCATGAGCCTCGGGAGGAGCACCAGTATCCTCCACAATCACATAGGCCTTGCCCACAAACAAATCTTTTTTCGCCGCGATAACACCGCTCTTTTCCCGGCCAGTCATGGGATGCCCCGCAATGTAATACACATCCGGTGGCAAAAGCTTCTGCAAGTGTTCCCAGATATACTGCTTGGTACTGCCCGCATCGGTGATGATGGCCCCTTTTTTCAAATGCGGCAATATCTTTTTCACCATGGGAACAATCTGCAGCACCGGAGGACTTAAGAATATGATATCCGCCTTACCAACCACAGCTTCAATATTATCCGCCGCATAATCCACAGCCCCCAATTCCATGGCTTTATCCATGGAAGCCTGGGTACGGCAAAGACCGGTGATATAGATATCATCCCCCAGCTTGTCCTTAAGGCATAACCCCAGGGAACCGCCGATAAGCCCCACACCGATAATGGCCAGCGTTAATCTCTCCTGTGTCATTTATACCGTGCGCTCCATCACCGCCGCAATCCTGCCCAGTTCACTCATGAGCAGATTGAAGTTCTTCGGTGTCAGGCTCTGGTCGCCATCAGACAAGGCCACCTCCGGATGAGGATGAACCTCGATGATGAGGCCGTCACAGCCGGCAGCCACCGCTGCTCTGGCCATGGGCTGCACCATCTGCCAGCGGCCCGTACCATGGCTGGGGTCCACGATTACCGGTAAATGGGAAAGCTCCTTGACCGCTGCCACGGCACTGAGGTCCAACGTATTGCGGGTAAAGGTCTCATAGGTGCGGATACCGCGCTCGCAGAGAATTACCTGCTCATTCCCCCCCGCCATGATGTATTCCGCAGCGTTGAGCCATTCACTGATGGTGGCCGACAGGCCGCGCTTGAGCATAACCGGTTTATCTGCTTTGCCCAAAGCTTTGAGCAATTGGAAATTCTGCATATTGCGGGCACCGACCTGGTAAAGATCGGCGTATTTTCCCACCAGTTCCAAATCGTCCTTATCCACAATTTCCGTTACGACCTTAAGGCCTTCTTCATCGGCTACCTGACGGAGCATCTTAAGACCGTCTTCCGCCAGTCCCTGAAAATCATAGGGGCTGGTGCGGGGCTTAAAGGCACCTCCCCGCAGGAATTGGGCACCACCGGCCTTGACGGCCCTGGCCGCTTCCCGCAGCTGCTCGATACTCTCTACAGAACAGGGGCCGGCCATTACCACGATCTGTTTACCGCCCACTTTCACACCGTCCACATCTACAATGGTATCCTCTGGATGAAAATTACGGCTGACCAATTTATATTTTTCCGTAATGCGAACGGTCTTTTCGACACCTTCCATCATATTCATTTCCAAGTTAGCGATTTTCTTCTTATCACCAATAACACCTACGATTGTTACTTCCTCACCTTCTGATATATGGGTCCGCAAGCCGGCAGATTCCACTTTCTGGATTACTTTTTCTAAATTTTCTTTTGTTGCACTGGGGCTCATTACGATAATCATGTTCATTCCTCCATAATAACATAATAAAGTCAAAGTTCAAATAGAAAAAGCCCGCCCCCTTACAGGGACGAGCTGTTATACCCGTGGTACCACCCTGCTTGCCAGTTGCAAGCCTCTCTATTCGGATACATACATATCCTAGCCTCTGATAACGGTGGCATTCCGGCGCGGCCTACTAAGTAAAAACGCTGTTCAACCGGCTGCTCAGGAGTGTATTTCAAAGGATTCATCTATGGCGTCTCACCAAACCGCCACTCTCTTGAAGATTTCTGCCTCTTACTTCTCTCCGTCGTTGCATTTCCTCTTGTTGCTTGATACTATAGCAGTTTATCACCATACTGTCAATAAGAAAATGAAAAATGTATAGTTTCTCCACCTCAAAAGAACTGTTATATCAAACTTTTACCATAGCTATCTCGTCACAGTTGGGAAATTTCGGGCAATCTATACATTCCTTCCAGACTTTATGAGGAAGCTCTTCCTTATTGATAATAACAAACCCTAGGGATTTGAAAAATTCCGGCTGGTAAGTCAAGGTAAAATATTTCTCAATTCCCAAAGCCTCACCATCCTCTAGCAGATGGCGCACGATTTCGGCACCAATGCCCTGACGCCGCTGATCCGGTGATACCGCCATGGTACGCACCTCTGCCAGCCGATCCCAAATCACATGCAGTCCGCCTACACCAGCAATACAACCGTCTTCATCCACAGCCACCACCATATCCCGCAGGGTTTCATAAAGGGTATTGCGGGAACGGGCCAGCATTACCCCCTGTTGGGCATAATCAGCCACCAGCTGATAGATGGCCTCCACATCATCAAATTTCGCTTTCCGATATATCATGCTCTCATCTCATTCCATGTTTATTTAGGGTGTGTTCCCAGTCATCAGGAACGGCTAGGACATACTTCCGCCAGAGGACACTCTTCACATAATGGCTTGCGGGACTTGCATACATTGCGGCCATGCCAGATAAGCCAATGGTGGGCCGCCGACCACTTCTCTTTTGGAATAGCCTTCATGAGGCCCTGCTCCACCGCCAGCGGCGTATCCCCCACCGCCAGCTTCAAGCGATTGCTGACCCGAAACACATGGGTATCCACCGCAATGGCTGGTTCGTTAAAGCCTACGCTCATCACCACATTGGCCGTTTTGCGGCCTACACCGGGCAGCTCCTGCAGTTTCTGAAAATCTGCTGGCACCTCCCCGCCATACTGCTCACAGAGGATTTGACAGGTAGCCAAGATATTCTTGGCTTTATTGCGGAAAAGACCGCAGTCCCTAATTTCCTCTTCTAAGGCTGACAGACCTAAAGACAAGACCGCCTCCGGCGTTGCTGCCTTCTGAAACAGGCGCGCCGTGGTAACATTGACTCTTTTATCCGTACATTGAGCCGACAGGATAACGGCAATCAGCAATTCAAAGGGATTGCGAAAAAGCAGAGCCGGCTTGCTGTCTTTATAGACTTCCCCTAAAATGCGTATCTGCTCTTCCTTAATCTTCTTGGTAACACGCATAATACTCTCCTAGATACAAGCCTTCCCCTTTGATAAGGAAACAGACGGATAATCTGTTTTCCCTGCAAAGGGGAAGGCTGTTTATTTACTTAATTAGTTTGTCAGGCTCCGAATCGGCGCCGGAATACGGCCGCCACGTGCGATAAAGGCAGCGGAACTGTACTGGTTCTTCACCGGTACGATGGGGCAGTAGCCCAGAAGTCCGCCAAATTCTACCATATCCCCAACCTTCTTGCCCGGCACAGGAATAACGCGAACCGCTGTGGTTTTGTTATTGATCATACCGATTGCCGCTTCATCGGCGATGATGCCGGAAATCGTTGCCGCGCTGGTATCGCCCTCAATGGCAATCATATCCAAGCCTACCGAGCAGACACAGGTCATAGCTTCCAGCTTTTCCAGGGAAAGACTGCCGGCCTTGATGGCATTGATCATGCCCTCGTCCTCACTAACCGGAATAAACGCACCAGAAAGGCCGCCCACATGGGAAGATGCCATCAAGCCGCCCTTTTTCACGGCGTCATTGAGCAGAGCCAGAGCCGCCGTTGTGCCGGGAGCACCACAGCTTTCAATACCCATTTCTTCAATGATACGAGCCACACTATCCCCTACTGCAGGCGTCGGCGCCAAGGACAGGTCAATGATGCCAAAGGGAACCCCCAGACGTTTGGAAGCTTCCCGAGCCACCAGCTGACCTACACGAGTAATCTTGAAGGCCGTTTTCTTGATGGTCTCTGCCACTTCCGTAAAGTCCGCACCCTTCTTGGCTTCCAGTGCATGTTTGACCACGCCAGGGCCGCTGACGCCTACACTGACCACCTTATCCGCTTCGCTGACTCCATGGAAAGCTCCAGCCATAAAAGGATTATCCCCGGGAGCATTACAGAATACCACCAGTTTAGCACAGCCCAAAGCATCATTATCCCGGGTCAGTTCCGCTGTACGCTTGATGACCTCGCCCATTTCCCGGACACAGTCCATATTGATACCGGTCTTGGTTGACCCCAGATTGACGGAAGAGCAAACCACATCGGTAGTGGCCAGGGCCTGGGGAATGGAGTTAATCAGAATGCGGTCACCATTGGTAAAGCCTTTTTCCACCAGCGCCGAAAAGCCACCGATGAAATTTACGCCCACTTCCTTAGCGGCCTTGTCCATAGCCTCAGCCACCGGCACATAGGTATCCGTCTTGCAGGCATCTGCCGCAATGGCGATGGGGGTAACGGAAACCCGTTTATGAATGATGGGAATACCGTATTCCGCTTCAATATCCTCACCGGTCTTTACCAAGAATTCTGCCGACTTGGTAATCTTGTCGTATACATTACGGCAGAACTGCTCCATATTGGGATGTGCACAATCCCGCAGGGAAATGCCCATAGTAATAGTACGCACATCCAATTTATTCTCGGTAATCATCTCATTGGTTTCAATGATATCGTCTATACTAATCAAAAACTTGCCCTCCCACCATTAGGTCACATTAGATGTTATGCATCACATTGAAGATATCGGCATGCTGAGCCTTGATATCCACATTGATCTCCTGGCCGCTTTCCTTGAGCTTCTTCTGCAGATCCACCAGCTTGATCTTGCTGCTGCTGATTTCGGCAATCAGAATCATATTGAAATAACCATCCAGGATATTCTGATTGATGGACAAGATGTTGACATTGTTCTCGGCCAAGATCTGACTAACCATAGCGATAATGCCCACACGATCCTTGCCTACGACTGTTACTACAAGTTTCATTTACACATTTCTCCTTACAATTCCAAAATCGACCACACATTGTGTAAACCCAGAACAATGTGTCAACACAAACTAACGTATATAAGTACATTTCCAATTATATCAGTGTCTGCAAGAAAAACCAATAGGCCGAAAAAAAAACTTTGACACCGACCTCCCCACCATCGAACCATACCTAAATTGTATACATTTTACGATAATCTCCATCTATTATTCCAATTAGTTATAGTATGGGAAAAAAATCACGTTTTACATTGACAAAGATATTATTAGCACCTATACTAAGCTTGTGATGTTAATTCTTGTGATGCTCCAAAAACCTAGTATTTACGCCGTTTTCCATGGCTTTAGTTCTTCGTTTTTCCAGCTCGTCACGGATTAATACGCATAACTAATATTTATGCGTTAATAATTTAGAGGAGAGTGTTAGTTATGGCAAAGAAACCTGTCAAAATCATGGAAACCGTTCTGCGTGACGGTCATCAATCTCTATGTGCTACCCGCATGCGCATCGAGGACATGCTTCCCCAGCTGAAAGCATTGGATTCCGTCGGCTACAAAGCTTTGGAAGCATGGGGCGGCGCCACCTTCGATACCTGCCTGCGTTTTCTGGGGGAAGATCCCTGGGAGCGCCTGGACACCCTGAAGGCCAACCTCAAGACGCCGATTCAGATGCTATTGCGCGGCCAGAACCTCTTAGGCTATAACCACTACTCCAATGATGTTGTGGAAAAATTCGTTCGCCATGCTTCTGCTCATGGTGTCGGTGTATTCCGTATATTCGATGCCCTGAACGACGTCCGCAACTTAAAGGTTGCCATTGAAGCCGCTCTTGCCTGCCCGGAAAAGCCGGAAGTACAGGGCTGCCTCGTTTATACCATCAGCCCGGTTCATACCAATGAAAAATTCGTAGAACTGGCCAAGGAACTGCAGGATATGGGCTGCCATTCCGTCTGCATCAAAGATATGTCCGGCCTCTTGAAGCCATACGTTGCGGAAGACCTGGTGAAAAAGCTTAAGGCCGCTTTGGATATCCCTGTAGAACTCCATACCCATTGCACCTCCGGTTTCGGCCATGCCACTTACCTCAAGGCGATTGAAGCTGGCGTAGATATCATCGATACGGCTTTGGCTCCCTTCTCCTCCGATACTTCCCAGCCCTGCACGGAAACCATGGTTCGCGCTCTGGAAGGCACGGAATACGATACGGGCATCGATGTACAGAAACTGACGCCGATTTCTAAGCACTTCCTGGAAGTTAAAAAACGCATCATCAATGAATTCAATCTCAAAGGTTATTTCGATATCAACCCCAATGTCCTGGACTTCCAGATTCCGGGCGGTATGCTCTCCAACCTGGCTAACCAGCTCAAAGAAGCTGGCATGGAAGACAAATATCAGGATTTGCTGGATGAAATGCCCCGCGTCCGTAAAGACCTTGGCTATCCTCCTCTCGTTACGCCGTCCTCCCAGATTGTGGGCACCATGGCAACCTTCAATGTCATGAGCGGTGAACGCTATAAGATGGTACCGAAAGAATTCAAGGATCTGGCTCGTGGCAAGTTCGGTCGTACGCCGGTTGCCATTGACCGCGATTTCCTGACAAAAACACTGGGCATTGCTCCGGAAGATATCATCGAAGACTGCTCCATTGAAGATGCAAAGGCAAAGACCTTCGCCGAATTCGAAGCAGAACTCAAGGAAAAGGGCTTCCTGAATCCTTCGGAAGAGGATGTTCTCTCCTATGCTTTGTTCCCGCAGGTTGCCGAGGAATTCTTCCAGAGCCACTATCAGAAGGTCACGGCTTACAAGCGTGCCTGATTAATATACCCCACTTATATATCACTAAGTCAAAGAAGACTGTGCTTCGCTGTGCACAGTCTTCTTTATTTTCCCTATTGATTTGTTATAGAAACATGATATAATATACCCAAAAGTTATATTGAGAATTATTCTTTTGGAGGTTTATCTATGGCTACAATCAATGACAACTACCTAAAACTGCCCGGCAGCTATCTCTTCGCAGAAATTGCCCGCCGGGTAGCCACGTTTAAGGAAGCGCATCCCGACGCAGACATTATCCGGTTAGGCATTGGGGATGTCACTCAGCCCCTACCCGCCGCCTGCATCGAGGCCATGCATAAAGCCGTAGATGAACTGGCCAGCGCCGAAACCTTCCGAGGCTATGGCCCAGAACAGGGCTACAGCTTCCTGACCGATGCCATCATCGAACACAATTACAAGGCCCGGGGCATTGAAATCGGCAGTGATGAAATCTTCATCAGCGATGGTTCCAAAAGCGACTGCGGCAATATCCAGGAAATCTTCGGCCAGGACAACCGGGTTGCCATTACCGACCCAGTATATCCCGTATATCTGGACACCAATGTCATGGCCGGCCGCACAGGCACTCTGGCAGAAGATGGCCACTTTGCCGGCGTAACCTACCTGCCCTGTGATGCCAGCAACAATTTTGCACCAGCTCTTCCCCAGGAACGGGTCGATATGATCTATCTCTGCTGCCCCAACAACCCCACCGGCACCACCCTGTCCCGTCAGGAACTCAAAAAATGGGTGGATTACGCTAAGGAAAACGAGTCCGTAATCCTCTTTGATGCCGCCTATGCCGCTTACATCACCGAAGACGATGTTCCCCGCTCCATCTACGAAATCGAAGGTGCCAAGGACGTAGCCATCGAATTCCGTTCCTTCTCCAAGACAGCAGGCTTTACGGGAACCCGCTGCGGTTACACCATTATTCCCAAGACCGTCAAGGGACGGGCTGCTGACGGCAGTCTGGTGGAATTCAACAAACTCTGGAACCGTCGCCATACTACGAAGTTCAATGGCACGGCCTACATCGTACAACGTGGCGCTGCAGCCATCTATACCGAGGAAGGTCAGAAACAGGTCAAGGAAACCATTTCCTACTATATGGAAAATGCCCGTATCATTCGCGAAGGCCTGCAGTCAGCCGGCATCGAAGCCTATGGCGGTGTCAATGCCCCTTACATCTGGCTGAAAACGCCCCAGGGCATGTCCTCCTGGGATTTCTTCGACAAACTGCTGACAGAGGTCAACATTGTCGGCACCCCTGGCGCTGGCTTCGGCCCCTGCGGCGAAGGTTACTTCCGTTTAACCGCCTTTGGCAATCGGGAAAATACCCTCCGGGCTGTGGAACGCATCAAAAACGACTTACATATTGGATAAGACAAAAAGTGGAGAGCCAAATCATTGGCCCTCCACTTTTTCTATACGCTCTATCTCAAAACTTAAATTTCTGCAGGGAATTCTGCAAAGCCTGGGCAAGATTTGCCAAGGATGTGCTGGCATCGGCAATTTCTGCAGCCGAAGCCGATTGTTCTTCGGAGGCAGCCGAAACACTTTCCATTTCCGAAGCCACCGTACCACCCTTCTGCAAAATGCCATCCGACTTGGACTTTACATTCTGGGTATTCTGCTCAACGGTCTGCAACTCTTTGGTCATTGCCTCAGCCTGTTTTGCTACCCCCAAGGCTTCATCATAGATGCTCTTAAAGGTAACCCGCAGCTGTTCCACAGAAGTCGTGCCCTCCTGAACGGCCGCACTGCCTTTCTGCATAGCAGAAACTGCTTCCACAGTCTCTGTCTGAATCCCACCGATAAGCGTCGTAATTTCCTTAGCTGCTTCCTGAGAAGCTTCTGCCAATTTGCGAACCTCGTCCGCTACTACAGCAAAGCCGCGACCGTGTTCACCGGCTCTTGCTGCTTCTATGGCAGCATTGAGAGCCAACAGATTGGTCTGCTCGGCAATGGACGAAATGGTTTCCACAATCTGACCAATCTTCTGGGAGCTCTGCCCCAGTTTTTCCACGGTCTCTGCAGAGCCCTTGACGATTTCCGCCACACTGTTGATCTGATTAACCGCCTGTTTCACCGCTTCATTGCCTTCCACCGCGGCCTTATTGCTGGTATTGGCATGTTCCGAAACCTTATTGGCTGTCTTGCTCAACCGTTCAATGGATTGAACCGCCTGATCAATGGAATCCATGGCATCCCCAACATCCTGCTGCTGTTCCGCCACAGCACCGGCAGCATTTGTAACGGACTGTGCCACCTGCTCGGAAGCCTGAGCCGACTGCTGGGAGCTGGCGGTAAGTTCTTCCGAGGAGGCTGCCAGCTGTTCTGCCGTGGAACTGGATTCCCGCATGAGCTTATTTAAGGTCATGCGTACCTCAGCCACCTTATCCGCCATTTCACCAAATTCGTCTCCACGAACGATGGTGCGTTCATGATCACTGAAATCGCCACTGCGCAGGCGCTCTAAAGAGCGCATCATGGCCTGTACGGGGTTAACCATTTCCCGGGTAATCCACATGGCTACTCCCACCATGATTACCAGCCCCAGCAGAATCAGGATGATCATGTTGCGGATAGTTTCCGCCGTATCCCGATCATTGGCAGCATTAATTTCTTCTGCATGGCCGTTTTCCAACTCTGCCAGTTTATTGATATGGGGGCCCATAGCATCCAACAGCTTAGCCCCGTCCTTATTATACAACTCCAAGGCTTCAGTCTGGGCACCACTGCGGCTCAGGGCCACCACTTCGTTCATGTGTTTATGCAGCTTTTCCCAACCGTCCTTATAGGCCTCCATCTCCTTTTTCATTTCCTCAGTCTTGCCTGGCGTGGCTTCATATTTACTGATGCCCTCCTCGACAAACTGTACGCCAGCCTGATACTTTTTCTCCAAAGCATCCATCCGAGTCGGGTTATCCTTGACGGTGGTCATGATAACCATCATTCCTTGAGCGTAACGGGTACCATAGCGCATATCACTTAAATACCCTAAGGATTTCACCGACTGCGAATACAGGGACTCCATATCTACCTGTGCCTTCTTGATGGCGGAATAACCGGAATAGCCGATAATCATCATGCCAATTACAGCAAAACCAGCTAAAATCAGCATCTTATAGGCAACCCGCAGATTTTTTATCCACCCCATTTATCCTCACTCCTCTGTTTATAAATCCCGTGCAAATTTCTTCTGCACATCCTCCAATAAAATCTCTTTATTCTCATGAAGATAAACCTCATCCCAAAACGATTATCCTCATAAAAATAACCCGCAAAGACTGTCCATCATCTTTACGGGTTATATTCGCGAACAGAAATAATTTTCCTGCTATCTTTTTATTTTTCGTCGAGAAGATCTACCAGCTCATCATAATCTTTCTTCAACTGATAATACTCTTCAGCAATCTGCAAGGCAGTGAGAACAGCAATCTTGCGGTCATCAAAACTGCGTACAGCCCGGCTCATGATTTTCATCTTTTTATCCACGGCAGCTGCCAGCTTTCTCATTTGCTGTGGGTCATCCGTTTTCAATGGATAGCTATTGCCATAAATCTCCACCACCACGCGTTCAGCGGGGGCTTTGTTTTTATCTTCTGCCATAATCTATACCTCTCATGCCCGCAGTTCGGCACCGAACTGCTTCTCCACAGCCTTTAAGATATTCTGGAAAGCGCTATCTGCCTCCTCATCCGTCAGGGTCTTGTCCTTGGACTGGAACTGGAGATTGAAGGCCAGGCTCTTCTTGCCTGCAGACACATGTTCACCAGTGTAAACATCAAAGAGCGTTACGGACTTGAAATATTTTCCACCCTTCTTCGTAATAACCTGTTCAATCTGACCGGCTTCCGCATCTTTATCCACCACAATAGCCAGGTCCCGGGAAGTTGCGGGGAACTTCGGCAGGCTGTCAAAATGGAAGTTCTTAGCCGTATACTTCATGAGTACTTCCACATCCATCTCAAAGAGATAAACCTTCTGTTTGATGCCAAAGTTTTCTGCAGCCTGGGGATGCAATTCACCCAAAGTGGCAATAACCTCCCGCCCCTTCTTGAAAAACGCGGTTTTTCCGGGATGCAATGCGAAATGCTCGCCAGCCTCTACACTGTATTTGGAAATGGACAAACTGGCCAGCAGTTCTTCCACCAGCCCCTTCATGTCGTAAAAGTCCAACATGTCATTTCCCTGATTCCAGCCCACAGGATTGCGGCGGCCTGTCAGCAGGCCTACCAATTTCATCACCTCTTCCGGCTGTTCCGTTACAGGCAGCGCCTTCGGGAAGAATACCGGCGCCACATCAAAGAGACGCAGATCCATATTCTTGCGGGAGAAGTTACGCACAGCGTTTTCCATGATACTGGTCAAAAGACTGGTGCGCACCAGCGGATAATCGTCAGTCAGAGGATTCATGATGGGCACAGCCTGACGCAATTCGCTATCGGCAGGCACCAGCATTTTATCCAGCAGATCCGTATTGGTGAAGCTGAAGGAAAGCTCTTCCGTCATGCCCAATCCCACCAGAATTTCCTTGATTTTGTCGATAAAATCCTGCCGCGGACTCTGTTTCCCCTGCATCACAGCCCCCCATGGCAGGGTAGGCGCGATATTATCAAAGCCATAGATGCGGGAAATCTCTTCGGAAAGATCTTCCATGCAGGTGCAGTCATTACGCCAGGATGGAACCTGAGCCACAAAGCCTTCCCCTTCCGTCTGGACACCGAAGCCCAGACTGGAGAGGATATCCATCATCTTTGCTGCACTGAGCTGAGTACCCAAACGGTCATTAATCTGTTCTGCGGTGTAATGGATTTCCGTCTGCGCCTTTTTGTTCGGATAAACATCTACGATACCCTGGGTCACCGTGCAAGCCCCCATGTTCTGTAAAAGCTGGCAGGCACGATCCAGAGCACGGGGAATGGCCGTTACATCCACGCCCCGTTCAAAGCGGCCGGAAGCCTCAGAATGCAGGCCGCAGGCCCGTGATGTACGGCGGATGCTGGCCCCATTGAAGGAAGCAGCCTCCAGCACAATGGTGGTGGTCTTTTCCGTCACTTCGGACTCTAAGCCACCCATGACTCCGGCCAGACCAGCGGGCTTTTCACTGTCGGCAATGACCAGTTCCGTGCCCTTTGCTATACGGGAACTGTCATCCAATGTATGGAGATTTTCCCCTGCCTTTGCCAGTCGAGCTGTCAAGCTATGGCCAGCCACTTCATCATAATCATAGGCGTGCATGGGCTGCCCCAGTTCCACCATAACGAAGTTGGTTACGTCTACCACGTTGTTGATGGCGCGAATACCAGCACCTTCCAGACGCTGCTGCATCCATTCCGGCGAAGGACCCACCTTGACGTTTTTGATAACCCGGGCAGCAAAGCGGTCGCAGAGATCGCTGTCGATACCGATCTTAATCATATCCGCTGCCTTGGCTTCGTCATCTTCCTTGACGGAGATTTCCGGATAGTGGGGTTCATTGCCCGTAAGTACAGCAGCTTCTCTTACCAGTCCCACGACACTGAAGCAGTCAGCACGATTGGCTGTAAGTTCAAATTCCAGCACCACATCATCAAGCCCCAGCACATCTTTGGCCGGAACACCTACCGGCGTATCTGCCGGCAGGATGTAGATGCCGTCCTTTTCCTCAGCGGTGAGTTTCGTAAGATCCATCTTGAGTTCTTCTGCCGAACAGAGCATACCATTGGAGGGCAGACCGCGAAGCTTGCCCTTCTTGATATGAAGGCCGTTGGGCAGATGAGCCCCCACCATAGCTACGGGTACGACCTGGCCCTCGGCCACATTCTGGGCACCGGTGATAATCTGCACCAGTTCCTTTTCCCCTACATTCATCTGGCAAATCTGCAGATGGTCAGAATCCGGATGGGCTTCAAGCTTTTCGATACGGCCCGTCACCACTTTATCCAGGCCCTCATCGGCCCGAATGACATTTTCCACGGGCACGCCGGCCATGGTGTATTTATCAGCCAGTTCTTCCGCCGTCTCGTTAAATTTTATATAATCGTTCAACCATTTAATGGAAACCTGCATCGTATAACCTCCCTAAATCAGAACTGCTGCAAGAAACGCACGTCATTGTCGTAGAACAGGCGCAAGTCATCAATACCATAGGAGAGCATGGCAATACGTTCTACGCCCAAGCCGAAAGCAAAGCCGCTGACCACTTTGGGATCATAACCGCTCATTTCCAGCACATGGGGATGCACCATACCAGCCCCCAGGATTTCCAGCCAGCCTGTGCCCTTGCAGACCTTACAACCTTCACCATGACACATTACGCAGGAGATATCCACCTCTGCTGAAGGTTCCGTAAAGGGGAAGAAACTGGGGCGGAAGCGCACGCCTACATTCTCATTGAAAATCTGATGAAGGAAGAGCTCCAACGTCCCCTTGAGGTCCGCAAAGCTGATGCCCTTATCGATAACCAGGCCTTCCACCTGGGTGAACATGGGCGAATGCGTAGCATCGTACTCGTCACGGCGATAAACGCGGCCCGGAGCAATCATGCGGATGGGCTTATTGGGTTCATTGGCCTGCATGGTGCGGGCCTGTACCGGTGAAGTCTGGGAACGCATGAGGATTTCATCCGTAATATAGAAAGAATCCTGCATATCACGAGCCGGATGGTCCTTCGGCAAGTTCAGTGCTTCAAAATTGAAGTAATCCCGTTCGATTTCCGGACCTTCTTCCACACTGAACCCCATGTGCACAAAGATATCCTTAATGCGCTGCATAGTCAAGGTCAGCGGATGCAGATGCCCCTGATGGACCGTTCTGCCCGGCAATGTCACATCGATCTTTTCGCTGGCCAGACGGGCAGAAAGTTCTTTCGCCTTAAGTTCCCCAGCCTGAGCATTGATGGCAGCTTCCACCTCTGCCTTGGCAACGTTTACAATCTTGCCCACCTTGGGACGTTCTTCGGCGGAAAGGCTGCCCATGCCCCGCAGAATCGCGGTGAATTCCCCCTTCTTGCCCAAGTATTTTACACGGATATCGTTCAGCGCCGTCATATCACCAGCGGCTTTGATTTCGGCTACAGCAGCTGTCTGCAGCGCAGCAATCTTTTCTTCCATATTTACCTCCTGCTAATCTCTATCTGCAAAATCAAAAAAGCCTTCGCCCTCGTATGCACAAACACACACATGAGGGGCGAAGGCTGACGTTCGCGGTACCACCCTGATTTATCGCTTATAGCTCCTTAACGCGAAGCCCACGTCCGGCATTTCCTCCGAAGGGCTCCCAAGCGAACTTTCAATCTCTGGCATTATCCCCTTCCCAGCAGCAGGGACTCTCTGAAAATACCCTTAAGATTTACTCTTCTTGTTCATCGCCACAATATACTAGATTGTAGCATAAAGGCAGGCTGAATGCAATGGTTTTGGGGATTTAATCACCAGCCCCATATGGAAATCAAAAGATCGCCCTGCACATTCTCCGGCAGGACGATCTTCCTTGCTCCCTTGCTCACTTAGCCAATGCCTGCGCATGGGATTTTTCATATTCCAAATCATGGTCAACCATGGCATCATCCAGTTCATTCAAATCTCTGCCCGTAACATCCTCTGCGGCATAAGCCCCCAGGAAACTACTTAACGAGAAGACAATAATCATGATGGCAATGGGCCACCAGCTGCCGGTTTCCGCAGAAACCCAGGCAGCTGCAATGACCGGACCAAAACCAGTAGCCACAAGACCAGCGATTTCCTTGGCCAGAGATACCAAAGTCATCCGATTACGAGCGCCGAAGAGCTCTGCCAACGTAACATTTTCCATGGCGAACAGTCCCTGTACACCAACATTCAAACCGATAATCATGGCCAAAGTAATCATAACGGTGTTACCACTATTAATCATCAGCATCATCGGTACTGCATACAATGCCATCAGCGCAGACAAAATCATATACATCTTCCGCCGGCCGATATGATCGCCCAACCAGCCCACCAAAGGAATCGTCAAGAAGGAGCACAGAGAGGAAAGGATATTGGCATCCGTAGCTACGGTCTTTTCTACTGCTAAAACCGTCACGATAAAACCTGCCAAATAAGTCTGCATCAAACCACTGTTACCAGCCTGACCAAAGCGCAGGCACAACGCCGTAAAGAAACTCTTCTTTCCAATCGTATGGCTGGATTCCCGGGCCGAATCCGACTGCAGCTGTGCCTCGCGTTCATCCAGCAGCTGTTTTTTCTTTTCAGCCATAACCGGACTTTCCTTAATGAACAAACGAATAAAAATAGCTGCAATCATAACCAGAAAGGAAGCGTAGAACGGAATACGCCAGCCCCAGGCCAGTAATTCTTCATGATTCATATTGAGCAGGATAATCGTCCAAATCAGATTGGCCAGCAGTGTACCAGAAGACGTACCCAGGCATACCATGCTGCCAATAAAGCCACGACTCTTGCGCTGACAAAACTCTGCCACCATAACACCTGCACCGCTGATTTCAGCACCAGCACCCAACCCTTGTAAAATTCTTAAAGCAACTAAGCCGAGTGGTGCAAGTATCCCCACTTCAGCATAGGTTGGCAGAAAACCGATTAATGTTGATGCCAGCCCCATCAGGGTGATGGTCACAAACAAAACGGTCCGCCGGCCTACTTTATCGCCTAATCGGCCAAATACATAGGCGCCTACCAGACGCGCCACATAACCTGCCCCATAAGTGCCCATAGACATAATCAAGCCCACAGCTGGTTCTGCCTGCGGAAAGAATACTTCCGTAAACACAATGGCTGCTGCTAAAGAGTATAACTGAAAGTCCATAAATTCCATGGCTGTTCCCAGCCAGCCGCTGATTGCCACACGAGTTAATTCCTTATTGCTGATTTGATAACTATTACTCTGTGCCCCCATGAAATATGCCACCTTTCTCCACACTACATCGTCTTAGACTGCCCCATGAATCTTACGCGAAGGTCAGGATAACCTTCAATACATCCTCCGGCTGTTCCTCACCCACCTTAAAGGCAGCTGCCAATTCCTCAAGAGGATAGCGGTGCGTAATGATTGCCGCCGGGTCCACTTTCTTTTCTTTGAACCACTGGATAACCTCTGCAAAACGGTGATTGTTCAGCCTCGTGCCGATGATTTCCAACTCTTTGCTCATGATATCCACCTGACGGATATTGATATTTTCCGTGGTGAATCCCAGCACCACCACACGACCAGCCGGAGCGGCAATCTGTTTGATGCACTGTTCCAGGATATGAACATTCCCTGTAGCTTCATAGATGAGGCTAGCACCTTCCCCGGCAGTAAACTCATCCATGGCTTTTACCACATCGTCCCGCTTGCCATTAATGGTCAAATCAGCCCCCATGGCTTTTGCTTTCTCCAAACGCTTATCCACAATATCCAGAATTGCTACCTTGGCCCCCTTCATCTTGGCCACCTGCAGGATAATCAAACCAATGGGGCCGGCACCACAGATCAGCACCGTATCATCAGCAGCCAGCCGGCCACGATGTGCCACCTGTGCACCGATGGAATAGGGTTCCACTGTCGCAGCGATATCCCAAGGAATATCTGCGGGCAGCACATAAGCCTGTTCCGCCTTTACGGCTACATATTCCTGATAGCCGCCATCCTTATGCACCCCCATAACCTGCAGGGAACGGCATACATTATGCCGATCATGCTGGCAGGCATAACAATGGCCGCAGGACATGACCGGATCTACAGCCACATGCGTCCCTAAAGGCAAATCCCTTACCTCCTGGCCTACCGCCACGATTTCTCCTACAAATTCATGCCCTACCACCCGGGGATAAGTGGCAAAGACATTCTTGCCATGAAAAATATGTACATCAGAACCGCAGATACCTGCTGCCTTGACTTTAACCAGCACCTCATCTTTGCCAACTTCAGGCATTTCCCGCTCTACCAGACTTACTTTCCCAACTTCTTCTACAACCATCGCTTTCATGCGACTGCCTCCTTTTTTGTTTCCCGATGAAATTCAGCTAAAATCTGACGTACACGACCTGTACCAGCCAGCATGGCCTGGAAATAGTCTTCCGTCACCCGGCCTAAGCCGATTTTGTATAAGTCACAGCCAAAAATACTGCTATCACTCAAAATATCCTTCACATAATCGTGTACAGGCCCTTCATACCGCAAATGCAGGTTCTGCAGCCGAGCCTGTAATTCCGGCAGCAAAGGATCTGCACTGACCGTAAACTTCTGCCCCTTATCATCTATTCCCAACAGATAACGCAGCCAGCCAGCAAAGACCAGCGGTATGGCCCGCAACGATTCAGCCTGCAGTTTCTCATCTGCCGCATAGGCTTTCAATGTATTGCCAAAACGCACCGGCAGTTTTTGGGACGTATCGCAGGCTATGCGCTGCGGAGTATCAGGAATATCCCGATTGGGAAAACGCTGGGTCAGACACTGGGATAAGAATCTCCGAGGATTGATCACCCCTGGATCCGTTACCACTGGCATGCCTTCTGCATAGCCGATGTATTCCACCAGATGGTGCAAATCCAAATCCTGCATCTCTGTAGCGATGCTCTTATATCCCAGCAAACAGCCAAAGATGGCCAAAGCTGTATGCAAAGGATTCAAACAGGTGCTGACCTTCATGCGCTCTGCCTTATCCACCGTATCCCGCTGGGTAAAGATTACACCTGCTTTTTCCAGTAGCGGCCGCCCATTGGCAAAATTATCTTCCACTACTAAATATTCCAACTCTTCTGCGTTGACAAAAGGAGAATACCAGCCGCCACGGCGGCTTTTTACCAGGTCCATATCCTCCAGGCCAAGCTCTCGTAACTGCTGAGCAACACTTTCGGCAGGACGCGGCGTAATCTTATCAATCATCGACCAAGGATAGGACACGTGCTGCTGCAGATAGGCCAAAAATCCTGAATCTCCACCATGACGACGTTGTAATTCCATCACAAAACCTTCCAACATATGCCGCAACACATCGCCATTATGAGAACAATTATCCAAACTTAACATCGTCACCGGCACAGCCCCCTGACAATAACGCTGCTGTAACAAAGCGGCCAACTTGCCAGCAAAACTTTGTGGCATGCGATTGCCTTGAACGAGGTCCGCTTCCACCTTAGGCAGCCATTGTCCCTTCGCATCCTTCAGCAAATAACCCTTTTCCGTAACCGTCAAACTGACAATCTGCAAAGATGCACTGCTGAATATCTCTTTCAATCGCTGCCAATCTGAACTATCCGGCGTTGACCCCAAACTTTCTGCCACACTGCCCACCACAATCCGGTCAGCCGGTTTATTGAGGTTAAGACGGACAAACAGACTCAAGTTATCGTGAGGGCGATAGATTTTATGAATGATTTCATCATTATTGGGGGCCACCGCAATAATCCCCCTATCGCTGTCTCCATGTTCCAGCAGCGATTGCTGCAGCATGGCAATATGTGCCCGAAAGATATTCCCCGGTCCAAAATGTACCCATGTCGGTTCATTTCTTGTCTGACGAATAACCTGTTCTCGATCGAACTGCGGCAGAGCTATTTGTTTAGCCTGCCAAAACGCCTTTTCCTGTAAAGCCTGTTCATTCAACTTCATATTTTTGCCTCCACAATCATCAACTATTTTCCCGCACAATGGCATCCCAAAGTCCGCACAAGTAATTCGCACCTAGCGCACGGTCATAAAGGCCATATCCTGGACGGCCCTCCTCGCCCCAAATCATCCGGCCATGATCTGGGCGAACTGGTCCGGTAAATCCGGTTTCATAAAGGGCTTTCATCATATCGTACATATCCAGCGAACCATACTCTGACTTATGGGAAATCTCATTGAATACCCAGGGTTCATGTACCTGTATGTTGCGAATATGGGCAAAACCAATTCGGTTCATTTTTCCAAAGCGTCTGATAATTCTTGGTATATTATTCGCAAGGTTAGCCCCCAGGGAACCACTGCAGATTGTCAGGCTATTGCTTGGACTATCAACCATCTTGACAATCCGCTCTAAATCTTCTTCACTGCTCACAATGCGCGGCAAGCCGAAAACCGAACGAGGTGGATCGTCAGGATGAATTGCCATCCGGATACCGCACTCCTCTGCCACCGGCACCACAGCCTGCAGGAAATAAGCTAAATGCGCAAACAATTTATTCCGATCAATGTCCTTATACATGTCGAACAACTTGCTGATGGACTGCAGTCTTTCTGGCTCCCAACCAGCCATCGAGAACCCCTTGCTTCCGTCCTGAATATCCTTGACCATCTGCTCCGGCGTTTTATCCTTAATCAAGCGATAATCAAAGGCCATGGCCGTGGACCCATCATAGAGCCTCTTTGCCAAGTCAGTCCGCGTCCAGTCAAACACGGGCATGAAATTATAGCAGACTGTCTTTACCCCAACTTTAGCCAACCGGCGCAAAGTTGTAATATAATTCTCGATATACTTATCCCGGGACGGCAGACCCAGCTTAATATCTTCATGAACATTCACCGACTCTACCGTACGATAGTGCAAGCCATATGCCGCAATCTCTTCAGTTACCGCTGCAATTTCCTCTTCCGGCCACACCTCTCCAACCGGAACATCGAACAGTGCCCAGACAACACCCTGCATACCAGGTATCTGTCTAATCTGTTTCAGGGTAATATTATCTTCTTTATCTCCATACCAACGAAATGTCATATCCATTACTGCTTGCCCCCTTCTTGTATACTAGTATACTAGCATATTTTTAGGATGATTTCAACCCATTTATTATCTTTTTTTATTATTATATTGTTTTTACGTATTATTATTTCTTTTTAAGGCACAATAATAGGGCTATGCCTATTGACGCAGCCCTATTATTGTTATTATTTATTATTCTTTAATAGCTTCATAATTACGGAAGTACTCTGGATAACGATTACAAAGCACTTGCAAATCCGGAATCACTTTATGGATATGCTCATCCATGGCCACCGCTCCTTTGGACCAATCATGGGCTTCGATAGCCGCCACGATTTCCAGATGCTGATGGTATAATTTATCAACCTCATAAAAACCATCCTGCAAATTCATGATACGCACGCGGTTATAATTTTGACTCATCTGTACAATCATCGCCCAAATGCGTTCTTTCCCGCACCCAGCAAAGATAATCTGATGGAACTCCTCATCCAGCTGAAAAAAAACCTTCCCATTTTTTTTGGCAATGCAGGACTTTTCCTGCATTAAATTCATCTGCAAAGCCAACAAAGATTCTTCAGGAAATTCCTGGCAAGCCAATTCCATAACCGCATGCTCCAGATTCTCCCGTAAGAAAATCGACTCTGCTACCTGATGAAGATCTATCTGCGCCACATATGTGCCCTTCTGCGGATAAATATCCAACAGACTGCCCTTGGACAATTCAAAGAATGCCTCCCGCACAGGCGTGCGGCTGACATTCAACGCTTTTGCAACTTCCTGCTCCGACATGGATTCACCAGGTAAGAGCTGCAGATTCAAGATTGACTCGCTCAATACCCGCCAAACATAATCCCCGGCCTTTTCATGGACCATTCTTTCCTTTTGCGCTAAATTCATACCATCACATCCATCCCACAAATTCAATCAATGTTTTCCATGAGCAAAATGTCCTGCTCACGGAAAACGGACTACAATAAGTACTACATTCAAATATCCTATCCAGCAAGTTCCAGGAATTTTAGGTGCATATCATGCGTATAGTTCATGTCCGATATCTTCAAACCCCTATCCGTATCCACTAAAGCCGGATCTAAATCTACATTCTCTTTCCGCAGTCTCTGATAATTATATAAATTTATAGAAATATATTTTTTCATGCTCAACTTCTGCATTATTAGATTCTACATCAAATCCACAAGCTCCTTTTTATTCGATTAAAATAGAACTAGAACAATTATAGCAGTATCCTCTCCTACCTGTCCAATTCCCTGTCCGCAAAATATTGATAGGCATACCATTCTCTGCTATACTTAATAATTGGAATTTATAAGAAGTAATTATATCCAAAGAAGGAGTTTGTCATTAGATGCTTTTGAATCGTAAATCCGTAGAACTGCTGGCTCCGGCTGGCACCTGGGATGCTTTGGTGGCCGGTGTGGAAGCCGGCGCTGATGCCTGCTATTTAGGGGGCAAGCATTTCAATATGCGCATGCATGAAGGAGAATTTAACTTCGACAATGAAATGCTCAAAAAAGCCATTGCCTACACCCACGAGCATGGGGTGAAACTCTACATCACCTTAAACAACTTAATCAGCGATGAGGAAATCCCCGCTCTGCGGGAATATCTCGCTTACCTCAATGAAATCCGCCCGGATGCCATTTTGGTGCAGGATTTCGCGGTACTGGAACTCATCCATGAAATGGGCATTAAGATTCCCGTACACACTTCCGTTATGATGAATACCCACAATGAGCATGCCATCGAAAAGCTCAAGGAATACGGCATCACCCGCGTGGTCGTAGGCCGGGAAATGACGCTTTCCGAGCTTTCCCTGTTCCGGGAGCGCACGGGCATTGAAGTGGAATACTTCATGCACGGCGATATGTGCATGAGCGAAAGCGGCCAGTGCATCCACTCCGGCGTAGTCTTTGGTCAGAGTGGCAACCGTGGCCGCTGCCTGAAGCCCTGCCGCTGGGCCTATCAGCTCATCGACGAAAAAACCGGCGAGGTGCTGGATAAGGATAGCGAAGGAGCCTATAAACTGGCCCTTAAGGATATGTGCATGTACCGCCATATTCCGCAACTAATCCAGGCCGGTGTCTTTTCCTTCAAGATTGAAGGCCGCATGCGCCCGGCTCCCTTTATCCGTCGCATTGTCAGCACCTACCGCAAGGCCATCGATGCGTATATCGCTGACCCCAGCGGCTGGCAGCCAGATGAGGAAGGCTGGAAAAGCCTGTACGAAAACCGTGCCCGGGACTTTACCACAACTTTCGCCTTTGGTGCTACGGACAAGAAGGACATCGGCTTTGATGGCCAGCGTGAACCCCGGTTCTTCAGCGATGCCGTCAAGGAAGCCGGTTTCCAGGATGAAATTCTCAAACAGGAGCAGGATATCCAAAAGGAAAATGCAGCCCATCGGACGTTAAGTGTCCGGGTAGGCACCGTAGGTGCTGCCAAGGCCGTTATCGATAACGGTGCCGATATCGTCTACGTGGGCGGTGAGGCCTTCCGCCCCCATAAGCCCTGGAGCCTCAAAGATTACGCCGAAGTAATCGCCTATGCTAAAGGAAAGACCAAGGTGGTCATCAACACACCACGCACCACCATGCGTCGGGAATGTGGCGAACTGGAACAGTTCTTTACGGCTCTGAAGCGCCCGGAACTCAAAGCCGCTGGCATTATGGTCAGCAATCTGGGTTCGCTGAAACTGGCAAAACGCCTGACGAACCTGCCCATTCAGGCAGATGTATCCTTCAATCTCTTCAATCATCTGGCCGCCAAATTTCTCAAGGAAAATGGCTTGACCATGGGCACCGCTTCCTATGAGCTCTCCTTTGAACAGCTCCGGGAAATCGTGGAAAATTCCGAACTGCCCATTGAAGTAGTGGTTCACGGCTCCTATGAATCCATGATCTGCGACCACAATATTCCGGGAATGAGTCTGCCTTTCTTTAACGAACTCAACAATCCGGAGGCTTTGGACCGTCATTATGCCCTGCTGGACAACGCCGGTGAAAAACATTCCCTGCGCATCGACCAGTTCGGCCGCAACCATATCTACTTTGCCAAGGACCTCTGCCTCTATCCTTACCTGAAAAAGTTCAATGGACTGGGTGCCTACCGCATCGAGGCACAGGATTACGCACCGGAATTTGCCGGCATGGTAACCCGAATCTACCGGTCTGCCTTGGATAACCTGGCGGCAGATAAAGAAGCCTTCCACGAAGATGACTTGGACACCCTCAAAAAAGGCCCCCGCGAACTGGGCCTTGGCACCTACCGGTTCCGCCAGAGCCGCAATTCCATCTGATTATAGCGAAGGAAAGTTGTTATGGAAAGCAAAAAATTTATTGGCCCTAAGGCCATTATCGAAAAGAAAAAGAAATACATTATGCCCTGTTTAGGCCATTTCTATAAGGAACCAGCCCAAATGGTCAAGGGGTCCATGCAGTACCTTTGGGACAGCACCGGCAAGAAATATCTGGATATGTACGCAGGCGTATCGGTAATGAACTGTGGTCACTGCAATCCGGAGATTCTGGAAAAAATGAAGGCTCAGATAGATGAACTGCAGCATGTCTGCAACATCTATCTGACGGAAAACTTCGTCAACCTGGCAGAAAAACTAGCCGCTGTAACCCCTGGCAACCTGCAGAAATCCTTCTTCTGCTCCACGGGATCAGAGGCTACAGAAGGGGCCTTCCTGCTGGCTTCTGTCTACACGGGCAACAGCGAGATCATCGCCCTGCGTCATGGCCTCCACGGGCGCACCAAGCTGGGCATGAGCGTTACAGGGCTCACCATGTGGCGCACCGACCCCAATCCTGTCGGCGGCATCCACTTTGCCCCCAATCCAAACTGTTATCGTTGCCCCATGAATAAGAAATTCCCGGAATGCGATTATGCCTGTGCCAATGCCGTGGAGGATTTGATTAAAACCTCCACCTCCGGCCATCCCGGCGCCTTCATTGCCGAGACCATTCAAGGCAATGCGGGTTGCGTTGTGCCGCCTAAGGGCTATTTCAAGCGGGTCAAAGAAATTCTCCAGCAGTACAACACTCTGCTGATCATCGACGAAGTACAGACTGGTTTTGCTCGTTCCGGCAAGATGTTCGCCATCGAAAATTACAACGTGGTTCCCGATATCATGTGCATGGCCAAGGCTTTAGGCAACGGCGTGCCCATCTCGGCCTTTATTTCCACCGCCGAAATTGCCGATACCTATACCCGTCCCGGTGCCTCCACTTTGGGCGGCAACCCCGTTTCCTCCACCACAGCCATGGCCGTTCTCGACTACATCGACGAACACAAACTGGCAGAAAATGCCCAAGTACGGGGAGAACAACTGCGCAGTGGCCTGCGGGAGCTTCAGCAGAAACACCCGGTCATCGGCGATGTCCGTGGTCTTGGTCTCATGGATGGCGCTGAATTCATCCATGCAGATGGTAGCCCGGCACCGGAAATCCTCGATGACGTTTTGGAAAGCCTGAAAGACCGCGGCTTCATCATCGGTAAAAACGGTGTAGACCGCAATGTCATGGCCTTCCAGCCACCACTGGTCATTACCGAAGAAAATGTCAACGATGTACTGAATGCCCTAGATATGGTTTTAACGGAAAAGAAGCTTTAAATTCCCCAAATAAAGAATGCCTGACCTGTCAAACGACAGATCAGGCATTTTTTATTTGGCCGGAGCATTGATTTCCTTTACGATTTTGGACTCTTCCCGACCCAGGCACCAGCCCAGCGTCTTTATCTCAGCGTACAGCATTACCCGCTGTTCCCGATTGTCCACCTCAGCCCGCATTAACTCCTGATACTGACTGATGGCCTGATAGTAGCGGGCGGATATGGCCTGCACTGTTCGCGGCTTTTCCGGGCGGCCCCCTGTATGGCGGCGTATCATTTCTTCTGCTGCATTTACCGTTTCATTGTCTGTGATAATCATAGCGGACTCCCTTTCTGCAAATCACTTCTAAATAAAGCATATTCGCCCTTTTGCGGGAAAAATCCTCTATTGGCCGCCAATCCCCCGAAAAAACATTTATCTATCCATATCTGGTTCATCATCAGCTGGCGGTGGGCCTCCCTGAGGGCCGCCCTGCGGTGCTTCCGGACGAAGCTGGCCCATATCCACACCCAACTGTTCTGCTACATCCCCCCAACGATTGTTGATCTTCTTCATATCCAATACGGACTGAATATCCTTACCGCTGAGCTTGGCCAGTTTAGCCGCCATGCCGATATCATGGGGACGGTAACCCTTATTCAACAGTGCCAAAGCTGCAGCCTTATCGATATCCCCGCGGGAGGCCATGCGATCAGCAGTCATCTCGTCCATTTGCTGATGAATCTGCTCTGGCGTTACGCCCAGTTCCTTACCGATTTGCGGCCAGTTCTTATCCTGTGTCTTCAACGCCAATACATCTTTAAAAGACTTGCCGGAAATCTTAGCCAGCATAGCTGCCTGACCAATATCCTGGAAATCCCGTTTGGCACTGATGGCGTCCTTAACCTCCGATTCGCTGACACCAAAGGTTTCATGTAAATTTTTCGCCACATCATCGGCATTCATGTTCATCATGGGATGATGCCCTCCCCGAGGTCCGCGCATCATAGGAGGCGCCTGACGTTCACTGCCTTTGACTGCCATATCAGCAGCCTGTGCCTGTCCCCCCAGGATACCAAACCCTGTCCCCACCAACATAGCGCCAGCTACAACACCGGCTAAAATCTTCTTACGCATAATATTACCTCCATTTCAGTAAACCAAATTCAATTTCGTGATCATGCTTATACTATAACGCCTTATTCTTATAGTTGCTTTAGATTACCATTAATTTTTCATAAAAAATCACTGAAAATAAACTGAAATAACTTTCTCGATAAATATTTCTTATTTTCTCCTTAAAAAAGAGGAAAAAAATCCCCTGATGTAGTATTATATATATGTGATAATTATGGAAAGAGGTGTATTCGATGACAGATCAGGAAATCGAGAAACTCGTTCAGGATAAGCTCAATGAAGCTTATCAGGCGGAGGAACATCCCAAAAAGTTCTTCATTACGGAAAATGGACGCGGTGTTTGCGATGGCGGCGACCTTTACAACGCTCTCCTCGGTGACATGATGCGTATTTCCCAGAAGGCCCTGACGGAAATTCTCAAGGAAACGCTGAAAAAATAAGCTACGACAAAAATCCCGGCAGCAAAGCGCTGCCGGGATTTTTTAATAAACCATCATATGAACCTGGACGGCAAAATCCGTCAGGGGAATACCAAAGACCTGAGCAAAAGCCTGCTTTCCATCCCCAGAAGCACGGGCAACTTCCTGCCATACGTACAGAGCTTTCCAACCGTAACGGTTAATCAGTTCAGCTGCTGCATACTCACAAAGAAGACTTACTTCCTCACTGCCATACTGATCCATGGCTGCCTGCAGTTCTTCTGCGGTCAGTATTTTATCAAGTGTCGGCAAAGGTGCATTCTGTCGCAATTCCTTCCGCCAGGCCCGCTGATAGGCCGGCAGTGTGCCCTGACCCATTTCCACCAGCCGGCCCACACCACTCATGTAACTGCCCCCCCGCAGTAACCAGGACATACCGCCATCATCATTGCCCAGCTGCTGCATCATCAAAAGCCGGCTCACCATGGAACCGCTGACAAATACAGCCTGCCGCTTCTCCGTCACCCGCTCCAAATTGACAAAGACCGTACTGTTATTTTCAGCCCAGACACTGCCATTGGCCGTGGATTTTGCCTCGACTGCACTGACATGGCAATATTCCTGCATGGCCTTGGCAAAATCCGCTGGGGAGCTGACCAGCACCAGTTTATAACGACCTCTTAAATCCCGCCCCCACTTGGTCTGCAACCATTGACGAGATAACTGTACCTGTTGTTTGAACTGTTGAGCAGCACCCTCATCTATGCCGGAACGAACCACCACATCGATTTGCGCAGGAGCCTGAAGCTGGCCCTGCCACCAATGAGAAAACTCCTGCAGAAAAGCCGGCAGTTCCACCCCAAAGGCCTGTACAAAGGCCTGCTCAGCCTGAGCGTTTTCCAAGCTCTTGTAATAGGCCACAATTTTCTGCTCCGGACTATCGCCGCCATAATGCTGCAAAAGATACATGGTCATCACGTCTGCCAGGGTATAATGCTTGGCCTGAGCAGTCATGAGCTGCATCCGTTCCTCATCTGTAGTATGCTGCAGCTGACTTACATCCGCCACTTCTCTGGCATTCTGCAGGGTGAACAGGGCATCCATATACCACTTTTCCACCGAGCGTCCGCCCAGCTGTTCACAGACCAGCGCCCCCACGTAATCCGCTGTTCCCTCTTCCAGCCAGAAAAGGGAATTTTCGTAGCCGCTCTGACCATCGCTCAGCTCATACTGCAGCTGATGGAATAGTTCATGGGCCGTAGTGCTGAAACGCTCACTGGAATCCCCCAGTTTTTTCTTACTGCCATCAATGGCCACCAGGGCCTTGCGGCCCGAAGACTGTCCGTTGGTATACTGAGCTTTCTGGGGAGAATCCTGCTCCTCCATACCCAGCTTATCTTTCAAAAGTTCCTCATACCCAGCCGTATCCGCCGCCACCCAGATTTCCGTATGCCGCTGCATAGGCAACTGAAACCTGTCTGCAACAAACTGAGGAAAGGCCGCTGCCACCACTTTCACATCTTTTAAGACCGCCGCATCAGGCTGCCCCAGACTATCCACCGTAATGGCCGTTTCTCCTGGAGCAATCCCGGCAGGCCCCCACTCCATGCCCACGAAGAAGCCTGCAGCAGCCACAACGAACAGGAGAAATACTATAATCTTCTTCATGACAACCTCATTTCAACTGCCACCGGCACAATTTACCCTCAATGAGGTCCAACAAGCCAAAGAGCAGCAGTCCCAACATGCTGAGCGTGACGATTCCCGTATACATCTCCAGGTAATTCACCCGCAGCCAGGCATCCATGATGAAATAGCCCATGCCGTATTGCGTGCCAAAGGTCTCCGTGAAGAACAATACCGATACCGCTGTAGCCATGGCCACCCGAATAGCGGTGATAAAGTTCGGCAATGTAGCCGGTACGAGGATATAGCAGAACACCTGCCGAAAGCTTGCACCCAGGGAATAGAGCGGATAATAGGTTTCGGTGGGAATGGCGCGAATGCCGTCCCGCAGGGCCACCACAATCTGAAACACCACAATGAGGAAAATCATGATAATCTTGGACAATTCGCCTATGCCCGCCAAAAGCATCAAAATTGGCAGCAGGGCGATTTTCGGAATGGGATAGGTCAGATACACCAAGGGTGCCAGGTATCTGTCCGCCCGAATAAAGTACCCCATAATAACCCCCAGAGGATAGCCCACAGCCACAGCCAATAATATGCCGGCCAGGATGCGCCAGAGGCTATAAACCGCATGCACGGCAATCTTATCGGCAAAGATTTCCCCCAGCCGCATGAATACCAACCATGGTTCCGGGATAATGGGCAGCTGTACCAAGGAAGCTGCAACCTGCCACAGAAGCAATAAAAATACCATCCCTGCCAGATATGCCCGCAGCACGACTTTGCTCTTTTTCATCATAGCGTCCGTGCCCCCATAGTCTTGATTTTCTCCTTGAGTTCCTGACTCTTGGCAAAAAATTCCGGGGAACTCTTCCACGCCCGGCTCCCCTGCCATTTATTCACCATGACCTCAGCCACCGTACCAGGATGGGCAGACATCAGGACAATCTGCTGGCCCAAATACAGCGCCTCCTCCACATAATGGGTCACGAGGATGGTGGTAATCCCCGCCTCCTCCCAGAGGTCCCGGAACACATCCTGCATTTCCTCTCGGGTAATGGCATCCAGTGCTGAGAAAGGTTCATCCATCAGCAGAATATCCGGCTCCAGCAGAAACACCCGTGCCAAGCTTACCCGCTGCTGCTGACCACCGCTGAGTTCCTGCGGATAGCGCCCCAAGAGATCCTCAATGCCCAGTTTCTGACACAAAGCCTGCATTTTAACCGTTTTTTCTGCCGTCCAGCCGTCTTTGATCCGGCAAGCCAGACGAATATTATCCGCCACCGTCTGCCAGGGAAGAAGGCCATAATTCTGGGGCATAAACCCGATGCGCAAATTCTGCGGACTGACCTCTCCGCCATTAATGCGCACCTGACCGGAATAATCCCTGATGAGTCCGGCTGTCACCTTGAGCAACGTGGACTTGCCACAGCCAGAAGGCCCGATAACGGCACAAACCGTTCCTCGCGGAACGGTCAGGCTGACATTTTTCAATGCTGTATGCTTTTGTTGTGCCCGCTGATAAACAACGGCTAAATCTTCAATCGCAATCATCGTTTATTTATTCAACAAATCCACCACAAAATCGGCATAGGTATAATTCTTCTGAATCAGCCCCTTATCCTTTAACCATTTCACGCAGTCCACCACATCACTTTCCTTGGGCAGTTCAGCATGATGGTATTGGGGCAGCTGCAGGGCCTCCTTAGCCGTAGGCGGAAAGCCGCCCTTCTCCACTACCAAATCGATGTATTCATCCCGCGGCGTATCGTTCAGATAATCCACAGCCTTATTGTAGGCTCGATACATGGCGGCAATCTCTGCCCGCCGATCATTGGTGGTCTTGGCTGTAAACATGATTACGCCAGGATTGATGCCCAGCTCATCCGAGCCTTTCACCAGCGTGCAGCCATTGTGTACGGCGATACTAGCCATGGGTTCCGGCAGCGTTGCTGCTGCCAGCTTGCCGTTCTGCAGCATTTCCAGACGGGTGGGAATCTGCGGAATAATCACCTTGTTAATGCTGTCTTCAGCCATATTCTCCTTGCTCAGAATCTGGTCCGTAACGTATTCGATGATGGTATTGCGGGAAACCGCTACATCTTTCCCCTTGAGGTCCGCCACGGATTTAGCACCGGACTGCTTGCTGGCCACCAAGCGATAACTGCCATCGGTAAAGGAAGTCACCTTCACATTAAAGCCGCCATCCTTAGCAAAGGCCACCGCCAGCATATCGGAAACCGCCCCATCCAGATTGCCACTCTGCAGAGCTGAATCCCGATCCATGGCGCTCTTGTACTGCTGAATGTTGACCTCCAGCCCCTCTTCCTTAAAATACCCTTTTTCCTGAGCAATGATAAAGGGCAGGGAATCCGTATCCGGCATCAAACCGATATTCAACGGCTGCAAATCTGCCTTTTTCTCCTGCTGGCCGCCACAACCAGCCACAATACCTACCAATAACACAGCCATCATCAATAACACATATTTTTTCAACGTAGTCTGCTCCTTCCGCTATGTTTTTATTTGGTCAGCCACTGAGACAGGAAATCTGCTCCTGTCTTTGCATAATAAACTGCTCGATCGATAACATCCTTGTTTTCCGCATAGGCACTTTCTGCCTTGGCTTTTATCCGGCTAGCTTCCTGCTGCATTTCCCCCACAGTATCCAGCTTGGCATCCACATCATCCAGCATGTTTTGGGCTTCGGCGATGGACTGCTTTAACCTGGCCACATCATTATCTGCCTGTGCCGAAATCTTGTCGTTTTCCTGCAGCTGTTCCTTGCGCTTGGCCTCCTTACCCGTAACCTTGTCCACCAGCTTGCCTAAAGTAGAGCTGGGAGTATTGCCAGCAATTTCCTCATTACGGCCCTTGGCCCGGCTGGATTGATCCTCCAGTTCCCGCTCCCGGTCAAGGAGCTCTTTCTTCTGACGTTCCAACTCCTGCCGACGGGCTTTAAGATTCGCCTCCTGATCTGCCAGCTTTTTCTCCTTGGCCTGCATCTGCTGTTGCTCTAATTTATACTGATTCTGTTTTGCTTCCGACTGATCCTGGCTATAACCGGCCAGGATAAAGCCGCCCAACAACGCCACCAGGAAACAAACCGACAGCAACAGGCCTCGTTTCTTCCCAGCTGTAAAAAAAACTGGTGAAGATGCCTTTTCCTGACGCGGAGGAAATTTTTCCGGTGGCAGTTCCCGTACTCCCCTTTCCCCAGCAAAGCCTTCACCTGTCTGCTGGGGAAAAGGCGGCTGAATCCCCCCTTCATCCGCTATGCGCGGCAAAGGCTGGGTATCAAAGAGCCGTTCTCCTGACGACTTTTGCTTCTGCCCGCCTACCGGCCGCATCAGCTGGGTTTTATCCAAATCATCTTGTTTCATAAATCAATCGTTCTCTTTCTCCTGCTCAATCAAGGCCCCATGTTCCTTTTGCATGGTCTCGCAAAGCCGCCGCAGCGTCCATAGGGTATTAAAGGGCGTCACCACCGCTTTGAAGCGAATATGGGGCACGCCGGCATCCTTCAGCGCCTGCAGCACCTCATCCAGCCGCTTGTTGCGGATATTCTGCAAAATCATGACCTCATGGGGGAAGACAAAATCATCTTCCTCCTTCGTCTTGACGGGCTGAAATCCCTTTATCCCCAGGAGGAAGCCCACCTTTTCCCGCCAGTCCTCCGGCGACAGAATCCTGGTCTTGATACCCATCTTATGGAGGGTCTTGCAGGCTAATGCCAAATATTCTTCTGCACGAAATTGATAAAAAAGTACTTGTTCCTGCCGTTTCATACCTTAGTCCTCCACCCAACGGGCCATGCCCCGCATCAGCAAATAGGTCACCAATTCGTCCATGGACACGCCTTCCGCAGCTTGCCGTTCCTGTAGCGATTGGTGCAGTGTCCGGGGCAGTTTAACCGTCAGGTGCCCTTCTGGCAAAGCAACCGTTTCCTGCCCCTTGACCATCTTAGCGGGCTTCGTCGCTATCTTCACCGTCTTCGTGTTTTTTTCCTCTTTGACCAGCTTTGTTGCCTTGGTTTTTCTCGTAGTCTTCGCAACTTCGGCAGACTTGTCCTCCTTGACTGCCGCAGCCTTTTTGACACTTTTATGCTCCGGTTTCCCCTCATCCTTAGCAGCTACCTTGGTTTTCCGCCCAGGCTTTTTCTCCTCTGGCGGATAGACCATAAACTCATCATAGGCATTGCGCAGCGTCTCGCTGGCCTGCTTAGTCCCGACACCGATAATATAAGAGGGCGTATCCGAGTTCAGATACTCCGCAATCTTAACAAAATCCGAATCCGTGGTAATGATAAAAAAACGCCGCACGCCTTCGTCATAGAGCAGCTTAGCCGAATCATAAATCGCCGAATCCAGCGAATTTTTCCCCTGATAGGTGCGGCTGATTTGCCGAAAGGTAAAGCCCGGACGCCGCAGAAGCTTTTCCCAGCGCTTTTGTTCAGGCCGAGCCTCCCAATCGGACACCACAATCGTACGACAGGGCTGATAGCGTCGAGCCTTGCCCAAGGTATAGTTCAGCATCTCAAAGGGTGCATTTTCAATATCGTATAAAATCGCAACAACTTCATTACTGGAATCTAAGGTCATAAAATCCTTCCTTTAACTTGATACTATACACAATGTATATAATTCGTCCTAAAAGGAAAACATCCTGCCTATTGTATAAAAGCAATCTTACAGCGCCTGTTCAATCTTGGCGCCCCCCACCAGTACATCCCCCTCATAGAACACCACGAACTGCCCTGGGGTTACCGCCCTTTGCGGTTCCGCAAACTCCACCCGCAACAGACCATCAGCCTGCAGGGAGAGTTTCGACCGGACTTCCCGCTTGCCATAGCGGATTTTTGCGCCAAATTCCATGCCATCTTCCAGCTGATCAATAGCAATCCAATTGGCATCACTGGCCAAAAGCCCCTGGGCAAAAACAGACGCATTGCCGCCCACCACCACTTCATTGCGCTCCATGTCCAGCTTGTGCACGTAAAGGGGTTCTGGCGCAGCAATGCCCAGCCCCTTACGCTGACCGATGGTATAAAGGGGAACCCCTTCGTGACGGCCCAGCACCTGTCCTTCATCATTGACAATATTGCCCTTATGAAGACACGCTGGCCTATGGTTGCGCAAAAAAGTCTTATAATCATCATGGGGCACAAAACAGATTTCCTGGCTCTCTGCCTTATGGGCCACCGGCAAATCCATCTGTTCCGCCAATTCCCGCACCTGCTCCTTAGTCATATCCCCCAAGGGCAGCAGTATATGGGCAAGCGATGCCTGGGGCAGGCGGTGCAGGGCATAGGACTGGTCCTTGTGTTCATCCAGCCCCTTCTTCACCACATAGCGGCCATTTTCCAGCTGACCAATGCGGGCATAATGTCCCGTAGCCAGATAATCAGCTCCCAGCTCCAAGGCCTTATCCAGGAGCAGGCCAAACTTCATGGTGGGATTGCACATAACACAGGGATTAGGCGTACGCCCCTGGGCATATTCCTCAAGAAAATAGTCTATGACATTTTTCTGAAATTCCTTGCGGTAATCCACGGTGTAATGTTCAATGCCCAAAGCGGCTGCCACTTTTTTAGCATCCCGCACGCTATCCGGCTCTTCTCCCGCTGCCACATCTATGGTTTCACTGCGGCCCTCTTCTGTCAGCAGCATGGTAATTCCCAATACACGATATCCCTGCTCCAGGAGCAAAGCTGCCGTCAGGGAACTGTCCACACCACCGCTCATGGCTACAGCTACTGTTTTCTTATCCAATATATACACCTCATAAAGTCTGTTACCATCATCATCCATCTACCACCATAACATATTTAAGCCCCTGGCTCAATACTTTTCTGACCAGACAAATCATGCTAAACTAAGGATAACTTGTAAGCGGAGGCAAAATCATGAAAATCACAGGCATTATCGCAGAGTACAACCCCTTCCATAACGGACACCTTTACCAAATCCGTAAGTGCAACGAGCAGGGCAGCGACTTGATTGTTGCCGTAATCAGCGGCAGCTTTACCCAACGGGGAGAAGCCACGGTCCTGGATAAATGGCAACGGGCAGCGGCTGCTGCAGCCAGTGGCTGTGATCTCGTATTGGAGCTCCCTTTTGCTTTTGCCTGCCGCAGTGCCCAGGATTTTGCCCGCGGCGGCATCATGCTGCTAACTCGGCTGGGGATTGTAAATCAGCTGGCCTTCGGCGCAGAATGTACAGACCTTTCCCTGCTGAAAAGCATTGCTCAACGATTGGATGAAGAAACCTTCCAAAAACAGCTTCATCCGTATATTGCCAGCGGCCTATCCTATGCCCAGGCCATCAGCCAGATTCTTTCCGTCGCTCATTACGACTGCGGGGAACTGATCAAACAGCCCAACAACATCCTGGCCATCGAATACCTGCGCAGCCTGCGGCACATAAATGCCTCCCTCCAACCTCTGCTGATTCCCCGCCAGGGAGCAGACTATCACGAAGAAACGATTCGCGGCCCCCTGGCCAGCGCCACGGCCATCCGGCAGAGCCTCTATGCTGGAGAAAAACCAACGGCCCTAAAGAAAGTTTTGCCCCCTTCCAGTCTGGCCATGACCCAGCATCTGCAGCCCAGTCAACTGCCCCAAATGAACAGGCTCTACCTCCCCTTAAAAGTTAAGCTTCTGACCAGTCAGCGCCAGCAGCTGCAAAGCATCTATGGCATCAATGAGGGCTTGGAAAACCGCATTCTGCGACAGGCCGCAACCGCGGACAGTTGGCAGGCATTAATCCAGGCCGTTACCACCAAACGCTATCCTGCCAGCCGCATTGCCCGCACCCTGCTCTATCTGCTGCTGGGACTAAAACAGGAAAGCATCGCCCGTTATGACCAGTCAGGGCCCCTATATGCCCGGCTGCTGGCGGCCAGTCCCCGGGGCAAAGCTTATCTCGGAGAAATCAAAATCCATAGCTGCATCCCCTTAATCAGCAAAACCAGCCAGTATTTAACCACCAGTAAAAGGTGTAAGGAGCCAAACGCCCTTACACCTTTAGAACAAATGTTAAGTTTGGATACCCTGGCCACGGAGCTGCGAAATCTGACCTGCGAAAAACCTTCCCCCCGCAACGATTTCCAACAATCCCCCCTGTTTAGTCCTTAACCACATGACGGGTCACCGTAAACCGCCAGAGCTTTATCTGCTCCCCCGATGCGATATTGCCCTTCTTCCGGGCGATATCCACCTGCTGCTCCACAGTATCCACACCAGCCAAATCCGGCAATAAGAGGCCCCGGCGACTGCCATCTGCCGATTCCACAATAACCCCATAGCGCTTCACATCCAGCATTTCCATACCGGCAATGGGTTCCGGAGCAGACAGCACATCCACATCGTAGACTAATTCGCCAAGCTCAGCCTCGGTAACCGGCGAAAAACGCGGATCACCAGTTCCCGCTGACACCGCATTAGCGAGGATTTCCTGAGCCAGATTGTCCCGTACCGGCAGGATAGTGCCAATACAGCCTCGTAATTGCCCATCCTTTTTAATGGATACAAAGGCTCCCGCCCTTTGCCGGGTAAGCTCTGCGGGTAAATTTTCGGGCACAGCCGCCCGCTGACCGGTTCGCACAAAATGCTCCAAGGAATAGCGGGCTAAGGATAAGTACACATCTTCCTTTTCCCGCAACTGCACCATTTCCTGCTGATGAAGCTTGGCCGCCTGTTCGCCCAGATTGCGGCTTTCATCATGCTGCAGCAGATTGAAAATGGCCACAGCATAGCCCACCCCAAAGGGTCCCTCCAGGGACAGCAGCTGGGACTTAACCTGCCGCCTGTCCAAGGCTCCTGCCATAATCCAAAAAGAACGCAGCCCGCACTCTGCCGCCCTATCTGCCATCTCTGCAGGGGTGGTCAATAGCTTCAGGAAATCCCCTTCCCTGAAACACCTGCCCATGCGTTCATCAAATACCGGCCCGGCTGGATCAAAACCATAGGGCCCATCTGCCTTCAGCTTATGGGATAGATCGCCGCTGGCCACCAGCACCATACGCCGGCCTAACCGCTCTGCCACCTGCGTCAGCAAAACGCCCAAGGCGTAATGATTCTCTTGGGAAATCCCTGCTAATCCAATACGGACAATCCGGCCCCGATAGCCCACTTCCTGCAGAAAATACAAGGGAATCATGGTGCCATGATCAAGGCTTCCATCCTGTTTGCCCAATGTTCCTGCCGGCAGCTGGATTTCATCAGCCAAAACACTAAGCCCAGCCACAAACTCCTCATCATAGGCAACAGAAAAAGACACCTCCGGATGACCAAAAGCGGCAAAGCTTCCCTTTGCCCCCGCCCCAGCGGAAACCTGCAGGTAATCTGCATACATCTTAGCATGGGGACTGGTAATCACAATTAGATCCGGTTGTTTTTCCACCGCCCATTGGGCGGCTTTTTTATAAGCAGCAATAGTCGCGCTGATTCCCCGCTCCTCCCCCCGGCCAATCTCGGGAATAATCAAGGGCGGATGGGGCACAACACAGGCTCCTAATAATCCCATACAAACACCTCCTGCCCAATCAAGCCTCTGCCCTTTCGATACACACCAAACATTCCACTATCGAAGAGGCTCGACCAGTACCTAGAAAATTTACTCTATCGATACCGAATCGCTTACCGGCTTAGCGTAAACATTCTCTGCCTGCTGTCACACCCTCTTCACGATTAATATTCGGCAAAGCAAAACTCTTTAGATGAGACAAGCCATAACGGCTGCCCAAATAACAAATTCCCAGAGTCAAAACGCAGACGCAGATATACTTGAGGTATACATTCATCTCTGTCCCCACAAAGGCCCAAGCCACGGGGAATAGAACGGGCATATGAAGATAATACACCCCGTAAGAGGTACCTCCTAACGCAGACAGTAACCGTCCTGTCCCATTGAGCCATTTACGAAAAAAGCCCAACAGGAAAAACAGCGATGATAGGGCAAAGGCTCCCATGGTAATGGCATTTGTCCAAGTCATGACCGCTGCTTCCCAGCCCAACTCTGGCAGAAAAAACTTTTGCCAAAGATAGGCTATCCCCGTCAACAGGAACGCCATCCCCCATGTGCCTGTACCAGGCACATAGCCCCCTTTGGTAAACCACTTCTGCCGCCAGGCCCAGGCACCGGTGAAGAACACCATGATATAGAGGGGAATCCGCACCGGCTGCAATACCAGGATATAGGCAAAAAAGCGCCAGGTATCCGGATGCATAAAGGAACTGATTGCCCCAATGCTGCCCGCTGCCACGAGGAACATATAGAGGAACGTCCTGCCCCCAGGCCGCCCCGCCCGCTGCTCACACAGACGGGGAAATAGTTCAACAGTCAGCGTCAACAGCCCATAAAGTGCCAGCAAAGCCCCTAAATACCAATACTGGGCCTGCTCATAGAGCGGCCCCCAAAACAAATTCCCATAGAAATCCCAAAAGCCCATATTGGCATGACGGCTGGCTAGAATGATATAGGTCACCGGCGGCGCGATAAAGATGCTGCCAAAGAGCCAGGGCAGGATAATCCGTGACACCTTCTTCCGCCAAAATAAGCGCAAACCATGACGAGACATAGACATCAGCCCAAAATACCCCGAGATAAAAAACATCACCGGCATAATGAAGATATCGGCCCAGCAGATAAATATTGTTGCGGACAATACCGGCTGATCCTTATCCACCACATACCACCAATCCGGTGCATAAGCCATATAACACATGGCACCATGGAACACCACCATCAGCCAGATAATGAACCACTTCAAATTATCAAAGAAATACAACCGATTCCTTTTCATAAACATCGCTCCTATGAACAAAATTTCACTTACTTTGTTCATATTCGCGGGTAAAATCAACTTTCCTTCTTTTGCCCCTTGGCCTGGCAAATCAACTGAGTAAGCGTCCCCATAGGACAATAAACACACCAGGACCGGGGACGGAACAGGAGCATGGTCACCAGGGCAATGATTTCAGAAGTCAACATCAGACTATAGAGCCCAAAGGCAAACTGTGCTGTCCAGGGAGAAACCATGCCGCTATAGGCCCACTCCCAGGGAAAATGAACGGTCCAAAGGAGCGTCACCACCTGCTGCAGGGATTTCACACCACTATACACCAGCCAGGTCGTATAGAGCACACTGCCGAACATACCGAAGAAAAACACCATAAAACCGTAGCGAAAAGCCCTATTCTTCAGCCATGCCGGCATATCCTGCCGCCGGGAAAAGCCCAACTGCCCTAGTACCCGCAGGGTTTGTCCCCGGTCACAATAGCGATTGCAGAACAGCTTGTTGCCAAAGCCAATGGCCATAATCAATGGCAGGGCAAAGCTAACCAGTCCCATCCAGGCAAAGAGAATATTGAAAAAGCCCATACTAAAATAGAGTAAAGACCAGAGCCAAAGATAGTGATACCAGTGCTTTTTCATGCCCGCACCTCCACCTGAATAATAGTTGCCGGACACTCTCGGGCACATTTGCCGCAGCCCACGCAAAGCGCTTCCTCCACTTTAGCAAACTGTCCCCGATAGATTGTGATTGCCCCTTTCGGGCAAACGTCCTCACAGGTGCCACAGGCCACACAGCTGCTCTTATCCACCACTGCATGACGGGGCGACAACCCTTTTCTAACCGTTTCAATCATGAAAATAACCCTTTCTGACTATAATACACTGTGGTCATTATAGTGCAGAAAGGGTTAGCTGTCTGTGCCTTCGTCACATACTATATCGATTGGCTGTCCTGCCTATGCTTCCTTTAACTTATGCCGAATCTTATCCTGATTCAATTTCGTCAGGGTGCCTGCCGTCCCCAGCACGTACATCCCGTTTTTCAGTTTGAGCAGAATTCCCGTCCGCCCAGTGTCGGTTTCAATTACCCCCTTCATTTCAGAGTCCTCAGGTAAAGGTCTGTCGCCCCAGAACAACGACTTTGACATGTTTCGCAACTTGCTGATCCTCATACGCTATGCCTCCTACCTATAGAATTGTACACTTAGATGGAATCCCCCATCCATTGATTATTTCACAGAAGTTTTTCCTCCTGTTGAAATCATAGGTTTATTCTACTCCCGGCAACTGAAATCTATCTGAATATTTGATTAAAATCCCCTAAAAAAACAACGCCTGACGTCCGCTAAAGAAATACATTTTTTTAACAACATGACTGTCCCCACAGCCCCTGCCAAATAAAATTGTATGCTCCAAGCATATTTTCAGCAAGACAAAACCCGGGGGCAATGGTAATTTCCCAGATCAGCAGCAAATGTCTGCTCTTAGAAAATACCATCACCCCCGGATCTACCAATACCAAGCGAATAGCCTTTATACGTTAATGTCTGCCATGACAACCGGCACAACTACCACCACAGCTGCCAATGCTGTTGCCACAACAATCATTCTTGCCGCTGCGGAAATTGTTGAATACATGCCGCAGTGCAAAGAACAAGGCCACAGCCAATATAGCACCTACAACATAAGTTGCCATAAGAATTCCTCCAATCAGAAACCCAGAAGACTGCCAATCTGATAAACCAGCAGAGATACTACCCAGGCAATTACAAACATATAAAGTGCAGAGAAGCCCATCCATTTCCAGCCGCCGGCTTCCTTCTTGATAGTACCCAAAGCCGTTACGCAAGGCGTATAGAGCTGGGAAAAAATCATGAAAGCAAAGGCAGACAGAGCGGTAAAGCTGGAAGCCATACCGGTCTTCATCAGAACATCGGCCGTTTCCATAGCATCTTCTGCTTCCGTGGAAATGTCACCAGCACCATAGAGAATACCAACCGTAGCAACTACAGTTTCCTTAGCCATGATACCGGAAAGCAGAGCTGCACCGGACTCCCAGGTAGCAAAGCCATGGAAAGCAAACAGCGTGCTCATCCAGCCACCCAGCGTTGCCAGGATGGAATCTCCGATTTCACAAGGACCGGAGAAGTTATAATTGGACATAACCCAAAGGAGGACAGAGGCTGCAAAGATAATGGTACCAGCTTTAACCAGGTAACCTTTACCCTTATCCCAGGTCTCCAAAAGAACCGTCTTCATATCCGGCATGCGATACGGCGGAAGTTCCAGCAGGAAGGTGGAACCGCCTTCTTTGAATACGGAGCTTCCCAACAGCTTAGCAGCAACGATTGCCATAACCACACCGATGATGTACATGGCAAATACCACATTAGCAGCATTATCCGGGAAGAACATAGCGGCAAACAACGCCATGATAGGCAGTTTTGCACCACAGGTCAAAAACGGCGTAACCATGATGGAAACCATACGGTCTTTTTCCGAATCCAGCGCCCGGGCCCCCATGATTGCCGGCACAGCGCACCCGAAGCTCATCATCAGCGGCATAACGCCTTTACCCGTAAGGCCACAACGACGCATGATGGGGTCCATGATGAACGCAATACGAGCCATGTAACCGGTGCCATCCAGGAAGGACAGGCAGAAGAACAGGACGAAAATCAATGGCACGAAGGTCAATACTGCACCAACGCCGGCAATAACACCATCGCAAACCAAAGATACCATCCAATCAGCCACGCCAGCAGCCTCTAAGGATTCCTTAGCAAAATCCAGGAAGTCCTCATTGATGGCCGCATCCAAGGCATCGGCAATGGGTTGACCAATCCATTCAAAAGTAATATTGAATACCGCATACATGATTGCCAAGAAAATCGGCAGAGCCAAGATCCCATTAGCCAGGATATGATCCATCTTTTCTGACGTAGAGGAACCCACACTGCTAATCGTAACTGCCTCAGCCATTACCGTATCGATCAGCGCATAGCGAGCTTCAATGATCTCTTCATTTTTCTGATCATCGCTTTTGGCACTGGATCTAATTTCCTCTACTTTGGCAATATGAGCCTTAACCCGGTCACTGGGCTGATAATTATCCATAACCGTGCTGGTGAATACATCCAGCAGCTTCTTCGTGCTCTTGCTGCTGCGGCCGATGCTTTCCACCACCGGCATCCCCAAAGCCTCTTCCATCTTGCGGCAATCGATCTTGACGCCACGGCGTTCTGCGTCATCCTTCATATTCAGATCGATCAGAAGGGGAATACCCTGTTCCAGAAGCTGTATCGTCAGGAACAAGTTACGCTCGATATTGGAACTATCTACTACGTCCACCACAAGATCAAGCTTATTATTCAGAAGATAATCGATAACGATCTTTTCTTCCGGAGAACGGGCATTGATGCTGTAGGTACCTGGCAAATCGACGATGGAAATCGCCCGGTCATTATGACGAACATATCCTACCTTTTTATCTACGGTAACGCCCGGCCAGTTACCGATTTTCTGACGAGCACCGGTAAGCTCGTTAAAAATCGTGGATTTCCCCACATTGGGGTTGCCGGTAAGTGCTACTGCTAATGTTGACATTGTGTTCACTACATCTCCTCTATCCGTATCAGTCACATTCATGACGATCAGTTCACCTGCTGCACCTGTACTTTAGCTGCATCAGCCCGGCGCAAAGCCAGGTTATAAGAACGTACACCAATGGCAATAGGATCACCTAAAGGTGCACTGCGCAGCACCTTAACTTTCGTTCCAGGAGTCAGTCCCATAGTCATTAATCTTTCTTTGAGGTCGGAATCGCCAATCTGCTGAATCTTCAGCGTCATGCCGGTCTTACCATCTTTCAATGTCAAAATCAACGCCTCCTAATGTGATTTCCAACGTATGAAAAAATCATAATTTCTACTTGAGTTATGATAACGCATATCAATAACATTTGTCAAGGATTCTCATTTACAATTTAAAAATATTTTCATTTGCATTGTTGGAAATTTTCTGTTAATATTTTTGCTGGAAAATCACCTTATTTCCTGACTTTTTCCACATAAAAAACCTCCCTTACAAAGAGGAAGGCTTTTTTATTTCACTAAGGCAATCGGCGACAATACAGTCTTACCCTGACTATTGGTAAAGACATCCGCCTTAACCCCAAAGGTATCGGCCAGACTTTTTACCGTCATGACTTCCTTTGGCAGTCCCTGCGCCCTGCATATACCATCTTTAATAATCATGATTTCATCGGCATATTGCAGGGCGTGGTTGATATCGTGGAGCACCATGATGACCGTCATCTGATAATCACGATTCAGCCGGGCTACGATATCCATAACCTCCAGCTGATGGGCAATATCCAGATAGGTTGTGGGTTCATCCAACAGCAAAATCTGCGGCTGCTGAGCCAGCACCATGGCCAAAAACACCCTTTGCCGTTCACCGCCGGAAAGAGTCTGCACCTGGCGGTGAGCAAGATGGTCTACATGCGAGGCCTCCATGGCCCATTCCACCACTTCCCGGTCTGCCTTCACATCCCGGGAAAACAGGCTGCGATAGGGAAAACGGCCATAATCCACCAACTGCTGTACCGTGGTGTCTGGCGGTGCTGCTGCGCCCTGGGGTAAAATGCCGACTTTTCGGGCAATGGCCTTACGACTCAGCTGCCGGATTTCCTGGCCATCTAGCAACACAGTTCCCTCATAGTTTGTATTGATCGCGGCCAGCGCCTTGAGCAGGGTGGACTTGCCTGCCCCGTTGGGACCGATGATGGCTGTACGCTTTCCTGCTGAAAACTCTGCGGTAATGCCATGAAGGATTTCCTTTTCTTCAATGGCCACCTTCAAATTACACACCTTAAGGTCCATCATAGCTCCCTCCTTAATAAATACAGGAAAAAGGGGGCACCCATAACCGCCATGATGATGCCCACAGGCAATTCCACAGGTGCAACAATGGTCCGGGCAATGGTGTCGCAAAAAGTCACTGTCCCTGCCCCCAGGAAGAGGGACGCAGGCAGCAGCACGCGATAGTCAGACCCCACCAGCAGTCTTGCCGTATGGGGAACAATGAGCCCCACAAAGCCCAGAAGTCCCACCACAGATACAGCACTGGCTGCCAGCAGTGCCGCCAAAGCCGATAGCAGGATACGGGTCAATCCTACCCGCACCCCCAGTCCCTTAGCCAATTCATCGCCCAGCTGCAGGATATTGAGGTGTCTAGCTGCCAGCAAGGCCAGTATGACACAGAGCAGGGTATAGGGCCAAAGCATTTCCACCTGGGGCCAGCTGCGGGCAGACAAGCCCCCCACCATCCACATCAAGGCGCTATGAACCCGATCGCTGTAAAAAATCAATAAGGCAGAAATGCCGGCGCTCAGGAACGCTGATACCGCCACACCAGCCAGGATGATGCGGATGGGCCGGATACCATTTTTCCAGGCCAGGATATAGATGAGCAACGCCGCCCCCATTGCCCCCACAAAGGCGGCCGGTGTCACCAGATGTGCATAGCCGGGAAAAGCCAGCATAACGAGAATGCCCAACAGACCTGCGCCAGAGGATATCCCAATAATATGCGGATCAGCCAGGGGATTTTTCATAACCGCCTGGAGGATGGCTCCGGATAACGCCAGATTAATCCCCACCAGCGCTGCCACGATGCTGCGGGGCAGACGGATATTATAAATGATTTGTCCATGAGGGCTGTATCCCGCCCCTGTAAGGAACCCCGCTATTTCCTCCAGGGGAATATCCACGGAGCCTCTGGCCACACTGACCAATAACCCTAAACAGGCAAAAGCGGCCAACGCTAAAAGCATTAGCGTCCGCCGTTTCCTGCCTGCAGAAAACTCTGCATACTTCATGTTCGATTCCTTTACTTACCGTTTGGATAAACGCATTTAGCCATTTCCGCCACAGCCTCCGGATAGTGGATGCCGGGACTCAACAAGAAAAGCTCCTGGGGCAGATAATAGACCTGCTTATTCCGTACTGCAGGAATACTCTGCCAAGCCGGCCCCTGCATGGTTTCCTCCATACTGGCCTTGATGGCATCCATTTTCCCCATACTGGTAACGAATAGGATTTCCGGATTCTGCTCCACCAGGGTTTCCATGCTGTAGGGCGCTGCATCGGGATTCTTCTCCAGCGGCTTGCTGCCACTGGCCACATTCTCCCAACCCAGCATTTTGGCCACAGAACCGGCAATACTGCCATCCAGCTGCACCGTCAGGCCTTGACTCGTACTGTGAATGATGGACACCCGACGCTTCTCTGCAGGAATGCTGGCCTTGACGGCGGCGATTTTATCGTCCATGTCCTGCACCAGCTGCTTCCCTTTATCTTCATTACCGGTAATGACAGACAGGGTTGTTACTTCCCGCTTCACGTCCTCATAGCTTTTCATATCCAGCACCAGTGTCTTGATGCCATTGGCCTCCAGGGCATCCACCAATTTTTCATTCATGCCTTTATTGATGATGACCAAATCCGGCTGGCAGGAAAGCACCTTTTCCGTATCAATCTGATAGACCTTGCCTACACTGGCCAACTCCTTAGCATAGGCAGGCATCTTGGTCTTGGAATCAGGACGCCCCACCACTAAATCAGCACCACCCACAGCTTCCAAGGGTTCCAGAAAGGAAGCCGAGGTCACCACGATACGGGTTGGCTTCTGGGAAAACTCCACAGTGCGGCCTAAATCATCTGTCACGGTCGCAAAACCTGCCTTATCTGCAGCTCGGGGATTCTCACTGCCACAGCCTGTCAACAACAAAGCCATGGCCAGCATAGCTGTCAGCAATACACTGAGCTGACGCTTCATAATACCATCTCCTATTATTTCTTACGGGTCAAAATCGTAGAGAGATAGTTCAGCTTGTCCTTCTTATGGGCTAAGACATCGTAAATGATTTTCTCATCATCAAGACCTGCCCGGCTGACCAGTACAGCCTGCTCGGCCATTTCATTCTTATCCAGCATATCCGCCACATCTTCGAAGTTCTTGTAAACCTTCATGAGTACTACGTTATCTGCTGCCTGCATAGCCTTTTCCACCTTTTCCTGACTGGCCGTAGCGGGAATGATAGACAGCACATCATCCCCTTCAACAATGGGATACCCCAGTTGGCTGCCAATGGCCGCAAATGCGGGAATGCCAGGAATGGTCTGGATGTCCACTCCTTCATTTTCCAGCAGGCGGAATACATAGATGTAGGTGCTGTAGAACATGGGATCGCCAATGGTCAGGAAAGCCACATTCTTGCCTGCCTGCAGCAGGGCAAGAATTTCCTGCTTATTGGCTTCCCAGGCATCCGTGCTATTTTCGGCAAAGCCTTTTACCATTGGGAACACCTGATAGACGATTTCCACGTCCTTTTTCAAATAAGGCTTAGCCACCGTAAGGGCTACACTGCCGTCCTTCTTTTCTGTCTTGGGCGCAATCAGCACATCCACTTTCTCGATGGCTTTAATTGCCTTTACCGTCAACAATTCCGGGTCACCAGGGCCCACACCAATGCCATAAAAGATTCCACTCATGAATCAAAAACCTCCATTAATATTGTCTTAGCCTATCATACTATGCTGACTATCACCTGTCAAATAAACAAAGATAGGTTTAAGCCGCCCACCCCTTTCTGACAGGAAGGGCAGACGGCTTAAACAGCGATGAATATAGATGAGTTTGGTGAAATCTTATTTTTCCAATGCGTTCCAAGCATCTTCAGCCCGCTGTACATAGAGGTCACGGACTGCCTTATTTTCGCCAATACCATGGAGGTAAGCATCGACCTTATAGCCAGCCTTCTCCAGGATGGACTTATGGGAATCTTCCTCAGCACCTGCCATATCATTATTGGCATGGTCACCAGCCACCATCATCATGGGCATCAGCGTAACGTGCTTAATGCCGTTCTCCTTGAGCTTCGGCATCACGGTTTCCAGGTTTGGCCAGCCTTCAACCGTATAAACATAGACATTCTTCATGCCCATTTCGTTAATCTTAGCCTGGATTACCGAATAATAAGCATTGGAAACCTGGGGCGTACCATGAGCCATAATCAGGATGGCATCATCCTTGCCCTGTTTCGGGAACTGGGTGGAAAGGGCCTTGATGGTTTCCGTTACATCATCAGCCTGTTCTTCCTGACCCTGCCAATACATCAGCGAAGTACCCAGCGTCATCTTCTTGAACTGATCCTTATAGTTGTGGTATACACCGATATCGTAATTGTATTCCATCCCCGGAATTACATCCAGCGTAGCCAGTGCCACACGGGTATAGCCATCTTTTTTCAGCTGTTCCAAAGCTTCTTCCGGCGTAGGATAGCTGATGCCTTCATTCTTCTTCACGCGGTCAATGATGATATGGGAGGTATAAGCCGTTACCACCTTGGTATTCGGATGCTTAGCCTGAATGGCTTTAACCGTAGCATCAATGGTCTTGGCACGGGTATCCTTGAAGGTCGTACCAAAGGTCATCACCACAATGGCATCCTTATTAGCCAGATTCTTCATCTCCGGGTTCTCGTTCTTAAGCACCCCGATCTCTGCTGCCTGTTTCAAAGCCTTGGTAGGCGCCTTAACCTCTTCGTTGAGTTGATAAGCTGCCTCTGCCGGTACGTAACTTGCGGAGAAAGCTGCTCCACAGGCCACAGCTGCTGCTAACATTTTCTGCCAATTTTTCATTATGAAAAACCTCCCTAAAAATTCCCCTGCATACAAGCATTTGCAAGGTTTTCCTCGCAAAAAAGCACCTTTCCCGCCACAGCGCAAAAAGATGCTTCCATCACAAATAGACGAAATCCCCTTCCCATCGCTCGCAGGTTCAGCAGCCTCCCAACAGCCACTACGGTGATTGTCAAACAGGCAGTTCTCCTGGCTCGGTTCATCGCTCCCCTGCGCCTTCCCAGAAGCTTTGCTTCCAGTGACTTAACTATGCAGGTTCGCTCCCCTCACAGTGGCGGGACCGCGCTGGCTTATACCAGCTTCTCTTTTCAGCTGCCGGATGTGCGCCGGCAAGCACCTGTTCCTCTTATGCAGTTTGTTTATCCTTGTGAAATAACTCACAGAAGTTATTGTAGCACATCCTAACTTATTTTTCCATAACTTTTTATAATTCATCCTGCAATTCAGCTATACCACAGGATTGTAAGAATCCTTTGACCTCATGCAATGGTATTTTCTCCTGTTCCAGCCGACTCATCCCCAGCGGCTGCTCTGCCAAATAACACCAACAATCCTGCTCCTGGTCAGTCAGATTGGAGGGCATCTCTCCTTTCTTCCCTGTATCTGCAGTCATAAAATACGAGTATTTTTTTGCCAGTTCCTTTCCCATCAAAAAAGAACGTACCTGAGGATATTTTTCCCGAACCCGGGACAAAATACGAAAACCATCCCGGTCTATATCCCCCCAATACCAGAGTTTCTCCTGCCGGACAAGCCAGGGAATGGTTTCCGACTCGGCTACCACGCCATTACCTGCCCCAAAGATCATCAGCCCATCTTCCACCTCCGGGAATACAAAACCATTGAGCTTGTTCTCCGTAAAGAAAATCCGGCTAAAGGAAACAGCCAATCTCGCTAACTGTTCTGCCGTCACCATAAGCTCCTGCAAGCCGCCAATAGTTTTTCTCTTATCTAATGAGCGCAAATAAATATTAGGCGTTGGTGCCTGAACCTGCCAGTTCAATAAGGTACACAAGTCCTTAAAACTATGGCCTTCCTCCTCTGGATGCAAGACAAAAAAGATATCGGCCGTCAGTTTCTTATTCTTCTCCATGAATTTCGTATCCACATAGGGAATATCCAATTCGCGCAAATAACAATCTCTCCGATAATTCCCGGAAAAATAATGCGCCAATTGCCAAATCTTTTCTTCCAAGCCAACAGTAGATAAAATCTCCTGACGATAGACTCCACACAGACTGCGCAGCTGCGGAAAATCCCTGCTGATTTTTGCACAACGCGTCTGTAACCGCTGAAATCGCTGCCATTCCCGCAAGTACTTCAATGCTTCCTCAGCACTTCTAAACTCTGCCTTTTTGGGAAAATCATTTTGCTTTCCCATAATTCCGGCCTGCTTGTTGGCCGTAAGCAAATGCCAGGGGGCATCCGCTTGTTTCCAAAAAGCAGCCCATGCATTCACCTCATGGATTCGACCTGCACTTTTACTGAGCTCCACCGGGGGCTTCAATGAATAGGCGAAGAAAAAATCCTCCTCTAGCATCGCCTGCTGCCAAAGCTCCTCCAGCTTACGCTTATTGGTTAATTTTTGCCGCAGCCCATCATCATAAGCCATAAAATTCTCTCCTTACCTGCATAAAAAAGGAGACGGCACATATTACCGTCTCCCCAGTATCATTTCTGTTTACTTGCAGCCGTTACTTCCTTCAGGCCATAAATTGCCCCAGCAAAGGCGGCGCCCATGATACGGGTCTCATTATCCGGCTGCTTCTTCAATTCCTGTATATGGGCATAGAAAGAATCTTCCATATTCGCCACATTGAGATAAATTGCCAGGCTCAGCTTGTCCTTCAAATCCTGGGAGGTCAAAAAGCCTGCCACTAACTTTCCCCGACGTTTGGGATTTTCCGCTGCCATCAAGGCATTGGAAATGGACTGGATAATGGGATCATTGAACTTATCCGCCACCTGCCAGGCAGACATACAGGCCTTCTTGACCCGCACTCCGTCTCTGACCAGGAAAAAGATAATCAACGAAGCCATGGCCAGCACGCTCTTGTCGGCGGTATTCCGATTCATGCAGGTCTCATAGATTTCTGCCGGATCCACATCCATACGCAGTCCCAATTCGATGGTCTGGGAAATATCCTCGGCGCCCTTCTGAAAAAATAAACCTGCCGCAGTCATGCAGCCTCGGGCACGCTCCAATGCCAGTTTATCCATGGTCAATCACCTCAAGAGATAATTCGCCACAACACGCCCGCTTTCCTGCCACTACCCCCACAAGAAAAGAACACCGGCCCATTCCATCAATGCAAGTTCAGCAGTTTAGCTCCCATCCGCTGTCCATAAGTCTTAAACAATTCATGGAAACTTTCGATATCCTGACTCATGCCCACAGGGCCCAAATGGATTACCGGCTTGCCACAGGCAGAACCGCCGGAATAGACCAGCATCCCCATGACCATCATGAAGACCAGCATTTCCTGAATGGCATTTTCTGCCCCGCCATGGATATACTGTTCCGTTGCATAAGCTCCCCCCAGCTTGCCAGCCAAGCCAAGCTTTTTCCCATTGGCTTCCAGCCAATTCTTCATCTTCCCCGTAACCGAAGCCATATAGGTAGGGGCCCCAAAGATAACCATATCTGCTTCCTGGATATAGGCAAAATCCACCTCATCAATGAGAAAGCATCTTACCTCCATATCCCCGGCGGCCTTTATCCCTTCCGCAATAAATGCGGCGGCTTTTTCCGTCGTATGGGTTCTCGAATCGTAAACAATCGCTGCCTTCATATTCTTCCTCCTGTCAATCCGTCTCTCAGCCTAAATAAACGGCTACGTTTATTTTATCATATTCAGGCAAATCCATAGAGCCAAAACTTAACAATAACCTAAATGGGCAAAAACATTCCGCAATGGTTCCCGATCCCGGATATCCAGCCAATCATCCGGGCGGCTGTTATCATCAATCAGAATCAACAGATAATCCAGGATCAGCCGCCGGGCTGCCCATAGCCCCACCTCACCAGCGGTATACTTCTGCCCGGTCAAACGCACAGAATCCGTTACATAACTATTGGCCATCAATAAATCGCCAATAAGGGGAACTACCGCCTCCAAGGCTGACCATACCACAACCTGGGATTCCTCCTGCTTTCCCCAGAGAGGACTGTTTTCCACAATCCGATAAGCCATTTCCAGTGCATGGACTTGGGCAATCCGCTCCATCGCCGATAATTCTTCATCCGCCAGCGCAGCCAGCATAGCCTTATAGCGCGCATGGGGTTCGGCTTTCGTCTTGGCAATCCTGGACAGCCTTGTTTCTCTAGCCTTCACAAAATCAATAACTTCCATATCCATATCCTTTTCTCTGCCGCTTGACCATCCCCACAGAAACAAAAACTGCACACAGCCAATATGCCATGTGCAGTATGAATCTATTGCCAGTGCAAATACGCCACCCCTGCAATCTGCAACAGCAAGATTACAGGAACTCCGTAACGAAACTTAAAATGCCTGGTCTTATGACGAAAGATCTGCATGGCCAGCAATGCCCCCACACTGCCTCCCAACAATGCCAACAGCAATAGGAACTTCTCCGGCACACGCCACTTGTCCAACTTGGCAAACAACTTATCGCCGCCATATACCACCAGCACCACGATATTGATGACAAAGAGATACCAGTACATCAGTGAATGTAAATCCATCATAGCCTTATCCTCATCATTTCATCACCATAGCGGAAAACCTCTCCACCACATCCCCCAGGCAGAAAAGTCTTTGCGTTTAGTTTATCCTTAAAAGCCCCTGCCGTCAAGAACTCGACAAATAAATTCAACAGGTCTCTTCCTTTACCAGCAGTGCTACAGACTCCACATACATCGTCTGTTGTGTTTGCCGCAAAACTGAATTAATTACACTTCGATTATCAACCCCCACTAGTTGATAATCATTCTCCAGGCAATCCTTTACAACATCAATGCCAGAACTAGACATACCATTTTTCTTTGAAGTGTTAAGCCTAACCGCTTTATTCTCATTGACTGTATGTCCAAGACGACGATGATAATGTGTAACCATACTCCCACTATCATCTATGATATCCTCAAAAATAAATAATTGCTTATTTTAAGCAATTAACTTTAGTATTGTCTCTAACTCAAAAACTTGTCCCCTTGATCATTATTACTCAGCAGATTCTCGAATTATTTATATCAAGTTTATTCGAATACAATATAATACTTAATTTGCTTGAATCCACCTCAATCACCCCCTTTACGAACTAATCTGCTTAGCTACTGATAGAAGTTGTTTTATACCTTCTATCGCTTCTTCTTTTTTTGTCCCAGCTCCCCAACTAATTCGCAACGAACTTTCGATAATATTTTTATCAATCCCCATCGCCACTAAAACATAACTTGGAGAATAGCTTTTAGAGGTACATGCTGATCCATTGGATACGCCACAAAACTGTTTTGTAGATATCATTAACGCCTCGGAAGAGATCCCCTTTAACGAGACATTAATTGTTGTATTAACACAAAATTCCGGATCACCATTAATTGAATATTCAAGTCCTGAAGCGTCTAATTCCTGTATCACAGCCTTTTTTATCTCACTTGCTTTTTTAAAATTATCTTTGTACTCATTATTTGCAATTTCACATGCCAATCCACATCCAGCAACTAAGGCTACTGGTATCGTCCCAGGACGTATTCCATGTTCTTGTTGGCCGCCATATATTATATTTTTAACCGGAGGTAACTTATATCTTTTTTTCCTTAATACAAGAACTCCTACCCCTTGTGGCCCCATTAACTTATGTGCACTGAAGGAAAGCATATTGTATTTGATCTCCCTAAGTTCTTCAACGAGCTTTCCACAGCTCTGAGTAGCATCTAAATGAAATAAAATACCTTTCTGCTCAAGACTATCTCCTATCTCCTTAACAGGTTGTATAATTCCAGTTTCATTATTTACATGCATAACACTTACTAAAAGTGTGTCTTCTCTCACCCTATTCAATATTTCTTCAGAATTTACTCTTCCATTTATCCCAAGCTTCACGAATTCGACATCAAAACCTTTTCCCGATAAATACTTTACTGTTTCAAGAATCGATTTATGTTCAATTGCTGTTGTTATAATATGCTTTTTACCGGTTGAATTAGCATAATCCTCTAATCCTCTAATGGCTATATTATTACTTTCTGTAGCACCACTAGTAAAAAAGATCTCATCCGGCATAACTCCCAAAAGTGTAGCAACTTGATTCCTTGCAGTCTCTACCACAGATCTAGCTTTTTCACCAAAGTTATGAGTTCTACTGTCGGCGTTTCCAATAGAATTTTTGTATACATCTATCATATAATTCAGAACCCTTAAATCTATTGGCGCAGAAGCATTATAATCTAAATATGTACTCATACCCTTTTCTCCTTTACTGCAAGTTTTACTAAATCATCAAAACATTTTATAAAACCTGTTCCACATAAATGGGCTATTCCACGTTCCAAATTCAATCTAAAATATTTTATAACTGTCTCATTATTTGTAGGTAAATTCATCTGTTGGCACCATGCTTTAACCAACGCTTCATATAATTCATAGTAATCACCGCCGAATGTCAACCAAGACATTTCCAAATTACTGTCTGCCGCGATTTGAATATCTGAAGGCAATGTCTTTTCGCTAAGTGAATAACAAAGTGCCCATCTACATAAAACATTCCAATTTTTAATCCCAGTTTTACCTTTCAGTCTAGAAAGTTGATCTTTTGCCTTCTTGGAGACTCTAACCTGCTTTATTATCATATTTACACTCCAATCAAGTATCCACGCTCAATGGATGTACTTTTTGTTTTTTCATCATATTTCAAAGTAAACTCATCCCCTACATTTTCTTTCATCAACTCATAATATGTACTATCAATCTCAGCATCTGTAGAAAGAATAATCGTCTGCTCACCTGCGTTAGGAAAATAAGTATTTATCAATGCTGTTCTATGAAGCGAATCCAGTCTCGACAACGGAGTATCGATAATTACAGGTAACTTTTTCTTTGAACATATCGCTAATGCCCAAAGAATAGATATTACCATCAGCTGCTGCTCCCCTGCAGACAAAGAATCTTGTGTTACCTCTTTGCCCGCCTCAGATAAACACCTTATTTCCAATGTATCTGATTCCATTTCAATTCTGGTGATTAAGTTTTTCTTATTAGCTAATTTCTTATAGCAAGTTGTTATCGTTTCAGCCAAGATATCTGTTTTTCTCTTTTGCAACTCCACCTGATACTTTTCCAAAATATTAAGTGCTATATTTGAATATTTAATTGTTCTTTCTGCACTATCCCTAGATTCCACTGTTGCCAAATAAAACTCAACATATTTGTTAAAATCAGACGTCGTAGTCAAAACTCTGGAATTCGCTGCACTTCTTTGCTGTTCAAGCGCAGACATCTTAACCTGATCATTAATCAGTTTACCTTCTGCCTTCTTGATGTTCTTATATAAATCTTGTAATTCTTTCTCATTTATATCCAAAGAAAGATAGCTATCAAGTTCACTAATACGTTTTTGCTTCTTCTTCTTCTCAGAAAGAATTCGTTTAGCCTCTAATTTTGATGAATCCAAAAGTCCTTCGACTAAATTATTTACCTGAAATAAAGCTTGATCAGATAGACTAAAAAACGGATCTTCTTGTATGCTCTGATGTCTCTTCTTAACATATTCAATGAAATCAAAACTTGCTTTTGTATCACCTTGATACTCATTTACGAATTCATCTAATATGCCATCTAACTGAAGCACAGCTTCACTCATAACCACATCATTATGCTCATCTGTAGCCTGTAACTTAACACTCTTCAACAAATCTGAAACTAATACTAGCGGTAGTTCGTTACTAGCAATTCCTATTAAAATATTTTCTTCAGAAAGAATTTCTGATTTTAATGCTGCCCTTCGCTGCATTGTCTCTTGCTTCTTTTCTACAGCATCTCCACCTTTAGCGTTATATATTTGATGCAATGATTCAAGGTTATTATTGTCTTCATCTAAAACACGTCCCATTCTTTTTATCTTAACATCAATTTCTTCTAATTTTTCAATTGCCTGTTCTTTTTCATCTCGTAACTTTTGAACCATCTCGGAAGACTTATCATTTATATCTTTCTTGTTTGTTTTCTTTATATTTCTAAGGATGTCACTTTCTAAAACATCTAATACAGTTATTCCAAGCATTGATCTAATAGCATTTTTTAATTGCTTTTTAGAACTATCAATCGCCATTTCCGCAATCTTTTCTCCATCAAAAAAGAAAAAATTTGATAACGCGCTAGGTAAAATATTTTCAACAAACATTGCCCAGTTTTGTGTCAAAAATTTATTTGCTACGCCATCTTTATAAACAATAATATTTTCCTCTGTCTTTTTATCTATACTATTCCATGTTCTCTTTATAATGTAATTCTCTTTAAATCCACTATTTATCTCAAATTCTAACTCAACAGTACATTTCTTATCTTCAGCATTCTTATTAACAAAAGATTTTAGATACTGTGAATATGATCTTTTTTTACTTTCTGTATACGCAACAGAATTAGATCCGTATAGAGCTAAAAGAACCGCTTCCAAAAAAGTAGTCTTTCCTCGACCATTCATTCCGCCTACTAATACTATTGGCTTATTATTTGTAAACAAAAATTTATTATCGCCTGCATATACTCCAAAGTTATACAATCGCAATCCTTTTATAATCATAGATTATTTGTCCTCGTTATCTTCAAATTCTGATTCAAGTGGTTGATAATCTAGAAATTTTTCATTGTATTTACCACCATTTTCTTTTTTTCGCATCATCATATTTGAATAGTATTCTGTCGCATCTTCTTCATCTCTATAAAAAGTCTTGCATAAAGTTTTATTAATATCGTCCAAAATGCTTTTTCTCTGATTTACATCAGAAGCCTTATTCTCGATATCAATCAAGGTATACATCATTTCAAAAGCCAATTCTTCGTTAGGATACATCTCCTCACAAACTTTTTTTAATATATCCCACTCTTCTGATTCAAAATTCTCGTTATGTAGCCATGTTGGATCAGAAAAAGGCTTTTCTAAAACTCTTTCGTATATTCTAGGTAATGAATCATCAAACTCATGTTTATCATTCACCCATATCCTTCTAATCGTTTGCAATTCTTGCAGACGAATCAGCTCAAGATCCTTAAATTCTTCAGGCCCATTTTCATTTATATCCTTTTGAATTGAAAGCAACCTCTCTAACCAATGTTCACGAACTTCCTTTTTGTATGGTCCGTGAAACAATTTTCCATAATTGCCTTGAAGATTACCTTTCATTCTTCTAAAACTTCTCCGTTCTCTGTCGCCTTCTTCGTTGCCAAATTCATTTCTAAATTCCAAAAGCGGACTCATCCATTCCTTTTCTTGGTCATTAGCAATCATAGCTTCCATAGATTTATCTTTTTCAACCATTGTACATACCCAACAACCAAAGCGACTTTTTCCGCATGATTGTGTTGATTTATCAATCTGCAAAGGACACTCATTATCAGCAGTTGCACCTCGATACATTGTTAAAAGATCCATATTCGAATAATTCCATGGATTTTTATATTGCATTAAAAAGGCCCATACATCTTCATCGCTCCAATCCTCCATTGGAGAAAATACTAATTCATTTGCCAAAGTAGGATTAGGACTGAGTAATTCACGAACTCTCTTTTTTTCAAGATTTGTCATCGTTCTATTACGTCTATAACTTTCCTTTTTTCTAGTTCCCAAGACAAGAATAATCTCACCATGTTCTGCTATTTTATCCTTTATAAAATCATTTACGGGTCGAATCTTTAATCTATCCGTACACCATCTATACTTCATTCTAGGAAACGGATAACCGCGTCCTATCAAATTGACCCAAAACGTATTATTATAATCAGGTATTAATCTTTCCGGTATAATTGGCAAATCTTTCTTGTCAGATGCTTCTTTCATTGCATCCAGAGATTTTTCAACCCATTTAGAAACAACCGGTGATTCAACCAATGTATCTGTATTCATGATATGAATCGGTTTTTTTCGCTCTTCTTTTGGCAATTTTTCTAATGCCATCCAAACTAATTGAACAGCTGCAGTGCTATCCTTCCCCCCTGAATAGCCAACCATCCAAGGAATATCATCTGCCAAATATAAATCTTGAATTGTAATTAACAATCCATCTATCAATTCTTTTGTTATAGCCATGTTTAATCCTCTAATCTCCCATAGTTTTGTTCAATGCTTCTTCAGCATTTCTTTCTTCAGTACTCAACGGAATACCAATCTCTTTTTTTATTACATTTGATATTAGCATTGCTGCTTTTTTACTTGTTATTATCCTTCCATTTTTTCCTACAGCACGCATAAACCACTGCTTTGAATTTCTGCTCCAGTTAATATTTTCTAACTCTGTTAGGCCCTTTTTCATGTCATCAGAATGCATTAAATAGTAACTTCCTATACGTCCAAGAGCCTGTATTACAATACTTTGCGTTGCAATATAACTCTCTCGAAGATCGACTTTTGTAATCTCCCTATGTTTTAATTCTTGCCATTGCATCATATGCGAAACTACATATTCCCAAAAATCAATCAAAAAATCTTCGGTTTTGTCATTTATGTTCCTTCCAACAATTACTTTATTCGCAGTATAAAACGTGTTTAATGTGAAAAGACTAGAAGAAAACTTACCTAAAATATCCTTTTCCTTATCAGTATAAGTATTTAAAAATTCATTCTTCCAAATAACATTTCTAGTTATCACTGCCATTTCATCTCTAGAATCATATAATTCCGAAATAGAATTCGATGTTTTTACAGCATTCTTATTTAGATCAGTAAATATTTGTTGGCTTCTTCTCAGACCTTTATCTGCATAAAAGACTACAGAAATAGTCTCATTTTCAAGTGTAGAATCTTTCTTTAATGCAGCCAGAATGGCCGATTTCCGATGCTGTCCATCATTTATTAAAAAATGCGCATCCATTGACACTTCTAGTATTCCAGTATCACTGTCTATCTCATTGCTTTTATATTCATACTCACCATCTATAGATGCAGCCAACGCTGAAAATACATAGTTTTCTCTATTGTCAAGAATATATTTGCTTATAATAGGTATTCTACTTTCATTAAGTCTCCGTTGCGCTCTATATTCAGGTGGTATATATTCTTCTTCATTCGCCGTAAACAATCTCGAAAGCATTTTTAAAGGAACCATTGCTATATAATACTCAGAACCAGCTTGAACCCCCTTAACTACAGGGAATCTATATACGTAATCCATGCTTCCTCCATGACAAAAAGATATACTTAAGTACCTACTTAAGTATATCTTTTAATACTTGTTGTGTCAAATTTTTTAGATATTTTATGAATATACCGGAGCTCATGTCTCCGCCTGTCCGGAAAACGGAAACCGTCATTCCGGATAAAAAGAAACTTCAGATTCCGGACTTTGGAAACCGCTTGGACCTATAATGTAGATATGCACCTTTGGTGTAAATCTACTTACAGGGAGGTTATCCCATGTCCAGAGTCAAACCCAATTATCGCGAAATTCTGCGGTTAAGCTCTAAAGGGCTAAGCCAACAGGATATCGCAACCAGCGTTGCCGCTTCCAAGAAGACGGTGAATCGAATTCTCCGCCTGGCCAAGGAACATAATATTT
>NZ_JAILPX010000079.1 GCF_024699275.1 Selenomonas sp. | reverse complement strand
CTGCCCGGCGCAGGTAACTGGACAGTCCTATTTTCCGAAGGGGTCGTTTTAGCGGGAAACAGAAAATTACTCCCCCGCTCGCCCATTACCACGCATGAACGGAATACTATCAGCAGGAACTTCCCGAAAAACTGCAATTTGCAAAAATCCATGGATAATTTTACAGAGCCCGCCATAAGTTAGACCAATCAATCTAACCTATGGCGGGCTCTACGTTTTATATCAGCACACTTTATGTCTGTGTAAAGGAATCGTTCACAATCCTTTTAGCTGCCTTTATTTACTTATTCCAAACAATATCGCATTCAAACATCCGCAACCAGGGATTGCGGACAACAAAATTCTTTCCCTCTGTCATTTGCGGTAAATTCTGTGCAGCAAATTCCCGCAACAGTTCCGTATTTCGCTGCTGAGCAAAATCCAGCTTATCCTTCAGGGCAATATAGTACATGGCATTGCCGAAATGCTGTACCAGTTCATTGCCCACCATGGTCCGGACATTGGCCTGGTACCCCCAGTCATCCAGATAGCGCACCGCCAGCAGATGATTCTTGCCTGCTGCTGTCATCTTCGGCGCCAGCATGCCGGTTCCCAGGACAAAGCCCGTGGAATTGGTGGCTGTATTCCAGCCGGCATAGGCCTGCAGCTTAAAGAGCAGATTCTTTTTCCGCAGCAGTTCCATCAAAGCATTATCCGCACCATTGGAGTACTTGATATCCGCCACTCCCACCGGATAGCCCTTGGCTACATAATCATCAATACGCTCCACCAGATACTTCGTATTCTTATCCGGCTGCAGCTGTGGCTTAAAGACACCACCATCGGGGTAGTTATTATGGGTACACATGGTCTTCCCCCGCTTATCCGTGTTCACCAGCAGGACAAAATCCGCCCGAGCAGGATTGGGCACCTTGAGGCCACCGGCAATGGCCAAAGCCGCATCCACCGAAGAGGAAATCTTTTCATCGGAAAAGTCCGGCACCGTATCGCCGCCCTTACCCTGATTATAGTCCACATAGACAAAGGGCATCTCATAATTCAGATCGTTGACCGCCCGGGATAATAACAATACATTGAATTCATCAATACCGGGCATGGACAGGAATTTCGTCTTGGGCAGCTGTTTCTCAGCGGCATAGGCCAGGATTTCCCGATTCTCCCGATGGGTCTGGCACAGAGGAGCATTATCATCCCGGCCGAGAATCAGATAATCGATAACCCCATCCCGGGTATAATCCATGAGCTTTTTCGTGGCGGCCAGGTTCTTCTGACGGCGGGCCAGCCAATCCTGCATACATTCGGCAGGAATTGCCTGTTTATGCTGAGCCAGCAGCGCTTCTTCCTCCTTGGTCAGCCCCTGAGTTTCCTCTTTATCCAGCAGCCGGGAATATTGGAAGAAATGGACGCCATATTTCCCATAATAAGCGGGTTCCTCAATATCCCCTTCTGCCCCACCGGCAGGCGTTCGCATCAGGGAATCAAACACGTAGATATGCAGCCGAGGATTCAGTCCCCTCAGCTGGGCAAAACCAGCAATGCGCTCGGCCAGTTTTTCCTCCGTCACCTCATGTTTGCGGGAAGGAATGAGTCCCCCATATAGCATAGAATCTGAAGCAATCACCGCCGAATCGGCTGCTTTGGCATTTTCCCGCAGCCAGTGCCAGAGTTCATCAGGATGTCCCATATTGGTGGCATTGCTCAACAGCTCCTGGGGCGGCAAAACCAACTCATAGCCTGCCTGCCGCAGGACATCCACCGTCTGATGATAGGATATGGGCCGGTCGTCATGGGGAATGAACAAGATTCGCCCCGCCGCCGAAGCCACATTTACGGAAAAGAGCAGTCCGCAAAAAAGCATGCCCATCAATATGCTGCACCATTTCTTCTGCAAAGATAATTCCTCCTTTTTCTCCATTCCCTCTATTGTAGCATGGATTTTCCAGCCTGCAAGTTCTTGCAGGCATTACTTCAATCAAACAGCAAAATCACAAAAGCCCTCTTCCTGGTTTCCCACAATGGAAGAGGGCTTTACCAACAAAATTGACGAAAAGCTGACCTTACTCAGTCCAAATCCGTGGCCTTACCCTTATACTCGGGAGCTCGTTTTTCCAAGAAGGAATTAATCCCCTCCTTGTAATCATCACCACAGTATACGCTGTTACGGTAAGCATTGATGCGCTCAAAGCTTTCGGCGCTGATAACCGTAGATGCCCGGGAAAGAATCCGGAACTGGCGCTTGATGGCGCTGATGGACAGGATGCTATTGCGGCGCAGAGGAGTCAAGAACTGCTCCTCCAACATCTTTTCCAACGCCTCTGCATCTTCAGCCACCCGATTAATAAGCCCCACATTCAAGGCATCCTCCGCCGTAATGGGCGTAGCCAGGAAGAACATCTCCCGGGCCTTGTTGATGCCCAGCTGATTGACAAAGTGCATGATGCCGGAAGCATTGTAGGGAATGCCGATTTTCGCCGGCGTAATGGCAAAGGTGGCATCTTTTGAGCTCACAATCATATCACAGGACAAGCAAAGATCACAGGCCCCGCCCCATACCGTTCCATCCACACAAGCGATAACGGGAATCGGGGTATCCTGCACCTTCCGCAGCAGCTTCTCCATGGGTACATAGAAAGCCAAGGGATCACTGCCATCCTGGGGCAGTTCGTGGATATCATGACCGGCGCTCCATACGTTGCGGTGTACTTCAGCCTGCAGCACAACCCCCACACATTCCTGATCGTAAGCCGCCTGAATGGCATCCATAAGCTCCTGGCACATACCTTCGCTCAAACAGTTGAAATGCTTGCCGTTCTGCATCTTTACATAGGCAATACGGTCTTTGATCACGGTGTTTACTAATTTTGTCTCTGCCATCGAATATCTCCTTATCCATCCTATTGATTAATTTTCATATCCCCTGCAAGAACTTCTTTTACATCCTTGCAGGGGATATTACGTTCTTTTATCCGCTTTTACTGTTTGCTGCGCTCCTCGATGATTTTCACCGCTTCCCGCTCCGGCACTGGTTCATAGCGGGCAAATTCCAACGTATAGGAGCCCCGGCCCTGAGTCAGGCTGCGCAGGTCCGTGGCAAAACGATAAAGCTCAGCCTCAGGAATCAGAGCGGAAATCTCACTCATGTCCTTGCCTTTGCTGTCCACCCCTAGGATATGGGCCCGTTTGCTGTTGAGCTTGCCCATCACATCCCCCATATAATATTCCGGCGTGATGACGCGGATGGTATCCAATGGTTCCAGCAGAATGGGCGAAGCATCCATAACCCCCTTGCGGATGGCAATGGCCGCCGCCGTCTTAAAGGCCGCTTCGGAAGAATCCACCGAATGATAGGAACCATCATAGAGATTGACCTTCACATCCACTACCGGGAAACCGGCCATTACCCCGGCTGCCAGCGTCTCTTCCGTACCCTTTTCCACCGCAGGAATATACTGACGGGGCACGCTGCCGCCGAAGATGGTTTCCGTAAAGACATTGCCCTCCCCAGCCGGTTGGGGACTGATTTCCAGCCAGACATCACCGAACTGTCCATGACCGCCGCTCTGCTTCTTATGACGGCCCTGCACCTGAACACTTTTGCGGATGGTTTCCCGATAAGCCACTTTAGGCTGAGAAAGCACCATTTCGGCACCGAATTTCCGCTGGAGCTGTTCGGCCAGGATTTCCAGATGCACCTCACCAATCCCCCGAACCAATGTTTCGCGGGTTTCCTGCCTTTTCTCCACCACCAGGGTAGGATCTTCGTCCTGCTGTTTGGCCAGGGCACCGAAGACCTTGTCTTCCTCTCCCTTCTTTTTAGCGGTGACAGCCATCTCCAGCATGGGTTCCGGATACTCAACGCCCTCATACTGAATGGGATCACTCTTGTCGCAAAGGGTATCGCCCGTACGCACCTGCTGCAGTTTTGTGGTCACCACAATATCCCCCGCAGCCACCTGGCTCAAATTGGCCTGCTGTTTACCCTGCATAGTAAACAAGGTGCCAATGCGTTCCTCATCATTTTTATTCACATGGAAATAATTGGCATCCCCCTTCATCTCCCCGGAAAGTACCCGGATGAAGCTCTGCCGCCCCACAAATGGGTCCACGGTGGTCTTGAATACTTGAGCGGAAAAAGCATCTTCCGTCCGGCGTTCCTTGATTTCCCCGCTGGCAGGGTCCATGCCAATGGACACCTTGAAATAGGGAGTAGGCATATATTCCACCATATCGTTCATCAACTGGCGAATGCCGATATTCTGTTTGGCAGAAGTGCAGAACACCGGATAGATCTTACCGGCCTGAATGCCCTCAATCATGGCTGCAGCCACTTCCACCTCAGTGATTTCCTCACCTTCAATGTATTTTTCCAATAATTCATTATTGAATTCTGCCACCGCTTCAATGAGCTTCTGACGGGCGGCTTCCACATCCCCTTGAATGTACTCGGGAACCTCGTCTTTCACCACTTCGTTATCATGGGTCACGATTTTCATATGCAGAGACAAGAGGTCAACAACCCCCTGGAAGGCTGCTTCCTTGCCGATGGGAATCTGCACCGGAACGACGCCATCACCGAAGCGTACCCGCAGTTCCTCCACCACGCCATCAAAGTCCGCGTGTTCCCGATCCATCTTGTTGATCAGAAAGGCTCTGGGCAGTTCATTTTCCTCGGCATAGATAAAGGCATTTTCCGTACCGGACTTGATGCCGGCAGAAGCCGAAATCACAATCAACGCGCTATCGGCTGCCACCATGGCCCCCTTTACATCTCCTACGAAATCCGGATATCCTGGGGTATCGATGAAGTTCAGCTTGAAGTCACGCCATTCACAAGCCACCAGCTTTGCACCAATGGTCATCTTACGCTTGCTTTCCTCCGGATCGTAATCCAAAGCGCTGGTGCCGTCTTCCACACTGCCCAATCGCTTCACTACACCCGTATTGAACAAACATGCATCCAAAAGACTGGTCTTGCCTGTTTTGCCATGTCCGATTACTGCAATATTGCGGATATTGGTACTCTTGTAGTTCTTCATCGACAGTCCCTCCATTTTCCTGTATTGCGAAATCCTTCTCCACTACCTATGGAATAAGATTTCGTGTAAGCTTCTGCGGCGGCTCCTGCCTCCACTAAACTTGCTATTTTCTATATTCTCTGAAAGATTTGTATATCCTGCAAAATAAGCAGTGCAGACAAAAAAAAGAGGACAACTCCCTAAGGAGCTGTCCTCGCGAACAAGCAAATCAATATTTCACGCTGGATTTGAATGCCAGGCTGTCGCTGGCTGCAATCTCAATGGTTTCACCCGTCTGCGGGTTGCGACCAGAACGTGCATTGCGATGAGCCTTTTTAAAGGTACCGAAACCAATCAGACGAATCTCTGCATCAGCTTTAACGCTGTCCTTCACCGTTTCCAGCAGAGCATCGATAACGGCTTTCGTGTCCTTCTTGGATACACCAGCTTCCTCTGCTACTTTGTCCACCAGGATTGTCTTGCTAATAACTTCTTTTGCCATAGTAGTAATCCCCTTTCAAACGTACTAACAAAACGTATTATAGCGGATAAACAAAGGCCCGTCAACCAAAATACAGAAATTTCTCTTGTTTTGTCGTAATTACCCGCTCAAGGATTCGTTTTGGGATTGCAACACGTATTCAAGACTTAACCGGCTTCCTGCGCTGCAATTTAGCTGAAACCCAGACCACGATACAATAGAGCACAGGAATCAGGAAAATCCCCAGGAAAGTGGCAAAGAACATGCCCCCCACAACTGCGGTCCCCATGCTGTTTCTGGCAGCAGCACCAGCACCGCTGGCCATAGCCAGGGGAAGACAGCCGATGATAAAGGCCAGAGAAGTCATCAATATGGGCCGCAGACGCAACCCAGCTGCCTCGATGGTAGCTTTCACCGGTTCCATGCCAGCATCCACTCTCACCTTGGCAAACTCCACAATCAGGATGGCATTCTTAGCCGCCAATCCCATGAGCATGATGACGCCAATCTGCATATAGACGCTGTTCTGGAGACCAGGATTCAAGTAACCACAGATGGCTTCCAGATTCAACAAACCATACTGAACAAAGAAAGCCCCAAAGAGTCCTGTGGGCACTGTAAGCAATACTGCAAAGGGAACACTCCAGCTCTCGTAAAGAGCTGCCAGACAAAGGAAGACGAACAACAGGGAAAGGAGCAGCACCTGCATGGTGGAACCCGAGGATTTCTTCTCCTCACGGCTCTGACCGGACCAGTCGATGGAAAAGCCGGCCGGCGCTTTTTCCCGCACCACTTCTTCCATGGCCGCAATGGCCTGACCGGAACTGTAGCCTTCCGCCACCGAACCCTGAATGCTGATGCTGCGGGCCCCATTGAAGCGGGAAATAACCGCCGTGGATGTGGACAGCCGCGGTGTCAGCAGGCTGTCCAGAGGCACCATAGCCCCTTTGTTGTTGCGGACATAGGTGAATTTCAAAGCTTCCGTCTCACTGCGATACTGGGTATCCGACTGCATCATAACCTTGTAGGTACGGCCAAAGCGCACGAAGTCATTGACCTGACTGCCGCCGTAATTCACCTGCAGTGCCGTAAACACATCCGCCAAATTTACCCCCAGCTGTTTGACCTTTTCCCGATCCACATCGAATTTGCAGATGGGAGAATCAGCGGAAAAAGTCGTATAGACCATCATGAGTTCCGGCCGCTGATTGGCTGCCATCAGGATATCCTTGACGATAGCATCCAGTTCCTTATCCGAATGCCCCGTCATATCCTGCAGCTGCATGCTCCAGCCGCCTACCATACCCAAACCAGGCAGGGCCGGCGGCAGCATCGCCATTACCCGGGCTTCCGGATGGTTCATGCCCAGCTCATTCACCTTGCCCACAATGGCCACAATGGAACGGTCTGCATCCTTGCGTTCCGCCCAGTTATCCAGACTGACAAAGAAAGTACCGCTGTTGGGCTTTGTCCCCGAGGAAAGCATATCATAGCCTGCAATCCGCATGACGTTTTTCACTCCGGGAACGGCGCTGATTTCCTTGCTCATGGCCTCCATGGTGTCATAGGTGCGGTTTAGCGAAGTTCCCTCCGGCATGGTTACCGCCACCACGAAATACCCCTGGTCTTCATCCGGTACAAAGGTGCCCGGCAGATTCTTGTAAAACACCCCGGCTAAGACACAAATGACCAACAGAGATACTACCCCCACTTTGGCATGGCGGATAAACCATCCCACAGCCCCGGTATAACGGTTCTGCATTCGATCAAACCAATCATTAAACCGGTCAAAGAATCGGCTCAGGAAATTCTTCTTACCGCCCTCCTCATGGGGCTTCATCAACAGAGCACAAAGGGCCGGCGTCAAGGTCAACGCGATAAAGGCCGACAAAGCCATGGAAACCACGATGGTCAGGGCAAACTGCCGATAAAGCACACCAGTGGTGCCCCCCAGAAAAGCCACAGGGATAAACACTGCCGACAGGACAAAAGCAATGGCCACCACCGGTCCCTGTACTTCATCCATGGCTTTTTCTGTAGCTTCTACAGGCCCTAAACCATCCCGCTTCATATGGGATTCCACGTTTTCCACCACGACGATGGCGTCATCTACGACCAGCCCGATAGCCAGCACCATGGCAAACAGCGTCAAAGTATTGATGGAAAAGCCCAGGATAATAAAACTGGCAAAGGTTCCCACCAGAGATACCGGAATAGCCAGCACGGGAATAAGGGTGGCCCGCCAGCTCTGCAGGAACAGGAAAACGATGACCACCACCAGCATCAGCGCTTCCTTAAAGGTCTGCACCACTTCGCCAATGGATTCCGAGATGAATTCGGTGGTATCCACCACCGGCCGGTATTCCATATCATCTGGGAAAGCTTTTGCTGCCTCCGCCATGACTTTTTTGACTTCAGCGATGGTTTCCATGGCATTGGCATCGGACGTCAGTTTGATGCCGAAACTGGCTGCAGGAGCCCCGTTGGCATCGGCAATCACCGACGAATCCTTGGCACCGGACTCTACCCGGGCCACATCCTTCAGCCGCACATAGGAACCGTCTGCCGCAGCCTTCAGGATTACATTGCCGAATTCCTGCGGCGTAACCAGCTGCCCTTCCACACTGCCTGTGTATTGTTTTTCCTGATTTTTCGGTGCCGGCAGCTTGCCAACAGTACCGGCAGGAGCCTGGATATTCTGTTCCTGGATGGCATTCGTCACATCCGAAACCGTCAACCCCAATTCCGACATGCGATCAGGATTCAACCAGACACGCATGGAATAGGTGGAACCAAAGGTTGTGATTCCCCCCACGCCCTTGATGCGCTTAAGACTGTCCACAATATAGATATCCGCATAGTTCATCAAAAAAGTACGATTGAAGGTACTATTCGGGGAAAGGATAGAAAACATATAGGCCATGTCGCTGGAAGCCTGCTTAGTGGTGACACCCACGTTTTGCACTGCAGCCGGCAGGCTGGCCGTAGCAATGGACACGTTGTTCTGCACCAGTACCGCATCCATATCCCCATCGGTTCCCAGGTCAAACTTGACACTTAAGGAATAAGAACCGCTGTCATCCGAGGTGGAACTCATATGATCCATCCCCTGGGTACCATTGACCTGCTGCTCAATGACCTGAGCCACCGTCTGATTGATGACCTGGGCATTGGCCCCAATGTAAGTCGTACTCACATCAACGGTGGGCTGAGTAACCTGAGGATACTGGGCTATGGGCAGACTAAGTCCAGCCAATGTCCCCATAATCAGGATAATCAGCGCAATGACGATGGCGAAAATAGGTCGATGGATAAAAAATCTTGCCATATTCCCGCCTCCTTACGATCTGTCTACAATATCTGCCGACTCTACCATAGTAAAGCCCATCTCATCGGCAGTTACCATGGTAACATCCAGATCCTGCCCGGCCTGCAGGCTCGTCAAGCCATCCACAATGACCGTATCGCCGGCAGAAATACCTTTCTTGACGATATAATAGCTGCCCACCTTTTCGCCCAGTTCCACCTTCTTGGAAATGGCTTTACCATCTTCACCCACCAGCAGGACGAAGGATTCATCCAGCAGCTGCTGGATAGACCGCTGAGGTACAAGAATGGCATTGGGCACTGTAACCCCGACAAAACGCACCCGGGCAAACATCCCCGGCAGCAGGACGCCATAGGGGTTGGCCACCTGTGCCTTAATGGTCAAAGAACCGGAGTTATCCTGGAAAGCTCTATCCGCCGCAGTGATTTCCCCCTCCACAGGATATTCTTCCCCATTGGACAGAATGACCTTGATCTTCGGTATATTTGGCTGAGAATTCGACTCCAAAGCTCCCGCTTCCACCGCTTCCGCTAAAATATTCAAGTATTCCGTCTCACTGATACTAAACTGAACATTGATGGGATTCAGAGAACCAACGGTGACCAGTTTCGTCGAACCAGCTGCCGTATAAGTACCAACGGCCACATCGTCCACAGAGGTCTGGCCATTAAGTGGTGCATAGACCACCGCATCATCTAAATTCTGCTGGGCCTTTCGCACCGCAGCCTGCTCCGATTCCACTGTAGCCAGGTCCGAGGCCACCTCTTCCCGCTTATTGATCAGACTTTGTTCCGAAATGGCCTTGTCCCGCCACAGGGCCTCATAGCGGGCCAAATCATCCCGGGATTTCCTAAGGGCTGATTCAGCCTTATGCAGATTGGCCTGGGCTTCATAGAGTGAAGATTCATATTGACGGGAATCAATTCGGTATAATGGCGCCCCCGCCTGCACCATTTCGCCCCCCTTAAAATATTTTTCCACAATGTTGCCGGAAATCCGGGAATGGACCGCCACTTCATCCATGCCCTTCAGCTGTCCCGGATAGCCATAGGATACCGGTGCATCCTGCTGCATTATCTTCATCGCTTTGACGGCGGTCTTCGTCTGTTCCATCTGTTCCTGACTGCCACAGCCAGTCAACAAGATACTCGCCCCCAAAATAAATGTACCAATGATTGCGCCTGCTTTTCTTTCCCAAAATCCAGTCACCTTACATTCCTCCTACAAAATCAAATCTCCTCCTACTCAAACATACAAAGCTTGTTTTATGTTGTCTTAATTTCGCTAACAATGCTAATATTCCTTTATTTTTCTCCACAAAAACGGCCAGTCCATAAGGACTGACCGTTTTGTAAAGTCTATTCGATTTCTGCAGACAGACGATGATGAATTCTCCTGTCTGCTCTTTGTCAAACTTCCTGTATAATAGGCAAAATCATGGGCCGGCGGCGAGTCTTTTCAAAAAGATAACGACCTAAAGCGTCGCGGACATTGGCCTTAATGGCTGCCCATTCCTTGACCCCTTCTTCGGCACAGCGATCCAGAGCCTGCTCCACACGGGCCTTGGCCTCGTCCATAAGAGCCTCAGATTCCCGCACATAAACAAAACCGCGGGATACGATGTCCGGCCCCCCCACTACGGTATTGGAAGCTCTGTCCATAGCCACCACGATGATCAGGATGCCATCCTGAGAAAGCTGACGGCGGTCCCGCAGGACGATATTGCCTACATCACCTACTCCCAGACCATCAACCATGACCATCCCAGCGGTAACCTTGCCGGCTATCTGGCCCTTGTCCTTGGTAAATTCAAAGACATAGCCGTTTTCGCCCAGGAAGATATGGTCTTTGGCCATTCCCAGTTCCTGCGCCAATTTGGCATGCTGAACCAGATGATGGTACTCACCATGAACGGGAATAAAGAACTTTGGACGCACCAGATTGTGCATGAGCTTCAGTTCCTCCCGGCTGGCATGACCAGACACATGGACTTCCTTATCCCGACCATAAATTACGTTTGCACCTAAGCGCAGGAGATTATCGATGGTCTTGGATACCAGTTTCTCATTGCCCGGAATCGGCGTTGCCGAAATGATAACCGTATCATCAGGAACGATGGTGACCTTGCGATGGTCAGACATGGCCATACGGGTCAGAGCCGACATAGGCTCCCCCTGGCTGCCTGTGGTCACGATAACGATTTGTTCAGGACGATAGTTATTGATCTCATCAATATCAATTATAGTTCCTTCCGGAGCGGTGATATAACCAAGCTCCAGGGAAATGGTCACCACATTCACCATGCTGCGGCCCAGGATAGCCACCCGGCGCTTATAGCGTACAGCAGTATCGATGACCTGCTGGATGCGGTGGACGTTGGACGAGAAGGTAGCCACGATAATGCGGCTGCGGGCACCGTGGAAAGCCTTGTCAAAGGATGCACCTACAGTACTTTCACTGGCCGTATGACCTGCCCGTTCTGCATTGGTGGAATCCGCCATCATCAGCAGGACACCCTTATTCCCCAGTTCCGAGAACCGGCGGAAATCCGTCATCTTGCCGTCAATGGGCGTATAATCCAGCTTGAAGTCACCGGTATGGACAATCATGCCCACCGGCGTCTTGATGGAAAGCCCCACCGCATCGGGAATGGAATGGTTCACGCGGATAAAGCCTACGCTGAAGCAGCCCACATTGATAATGTCCCCCTGCATTACCGAATGGAGATTGCTGGAATCCACTCCATTTTCCTTGAGACGGCCCTCCAAAATGCCCAGCGTCAAGCGTGTACCATAAACCGGCACATCGAGCTGCTTGAGCACATAGGGAAGGGCACCAATATGGTCTTCGTGCCCATGGGTCAGGACAATCGCCTTAATCTTATCGCGATTCTCCAGCAGATAGCTGATGTCCGGGATAACCAGATCAACCCCCAGCATATCTTCCTCGGGAAACATGAGTCCGGAATCAATTACCAGAATCTCGTCCTCTACACGAACCACCGTCATGTTCTTCCCGATTTCCCCCAGTCCGCCCAAGGGAATAATTTGTAGTTTTTGTGCTTTTGCCAAAAATTACACCTCCATAATTCAGTTGTCTTCTTGCTTATTTTTAACTCTTATATTTCATTGCATCTGCGCAATCAAAGTCCGAACAATTCATTCTTTACTATTCTATCATTCTGCAGTTCAGAATGCAATGAAAAAAGGACACTTTCCAGCCATAAAGCTGAAAAATGTCCTTCTTGAAGATAAAAATTTCTTTACATATCCGGTCTTACCCCGGTTTTACCGGTAAATTTGTGATAATTGCCTCCCTTGCGGCGGCTCATGAGTTCATCTAAAAGCTGGTCCGGCGTCAGTTTATGATATGCCAGCAGAACCAGGCAATGATACCAGAGATCCCCCATCTCATAGAGCACTTCCTTGCCGTCGTTGTTCTTGGAAGCGATTACCGTCTCCACCGCTTCTTCGCCGACTTTCTTGAGAATCTTATCCTGCCCCTTTTCAAAGAGATAATTGGTATAGGAACCCTCCACCGGATTCAGCTGGCGCTCCTGAATAACATGGTAAAGGTCGTTCAAAACCGTAGCCAATGAGGTTTCCGGCTCCGGTTCCACTACCACCAGCCCCTTTTCCTTTTCTTCCACCAGCTTGCGGCCACTGAAGCAGGTATAAGTACCAGTATGACAGGCCACACCAGTCTGATGGACTTTAATCAGCAGAGTATCGCCATCGCAGTCATAGGAAATTTCCCGTACCTTCTGCTTATTGCCGGACTCTTCCCCTTTATTCCAGAGACGCTTACGGCTGCGGCTATAAAACCAGGTATATCCTGTGGCAATGGTTTTCTGCAGGGATTCTGCATTCATATAGGCCAGCATCAATACCTGGCCATTTTCTTCCTGCACCACCACCGGTACCAGACCTTTGTCATCGAATTTAATCATGGAAATGTCAACTTCACTCATCAGAATCTTACCTCCACGCCCCGTGATTTTAGATATTCCTTAACCTGACGCACGGTAAACTCACCATAATGGAATACCGAAGCAGCCAGTACCGCATCAGCTTTTCCCTCGGTGAGCACCTCATAGAAATGCTCCAGTTTGCCGGCGCCGCCAGAAGCGATAACCGGGACATTTACCGCCTCCGAAACCGCCCTGGTCAGAGCGATATCATAGCCGTCTTTAGTGCCGTCCGCATCCATACTGGTCAGTAGAATTTCCCCGGCGCCTAAAGAGACGGCTTTTTTAATCCAGGTCAGGCAGTCCAGCCCCGTGGGGGTACGGCCGCCATTTACATAGACTTCCCATTTTCCCTCTCCGCTGCGACGGGCATCCACAGCCAGTACAATACACTGGCGGCCAAATTTTTCTGCCCCCTCCCGAATGATTTCGGGGTTCTTAATGGCTGCAGTATTCACCGATACCTTATCGGCACCGGCCTTCAGCATCCGGCGCATATCCTCCACCCCGCGGATGCCGCCGCCTACGGTAAAGGGAATAAACACCTGACTGGCACAATCCTTAGCCACCTGCACAATGGTATCCCGCTTATCACTGGAAGCGGTGATGTCCAAAAACACCAATTCATCTGCCCGCTCCTTATCGTAACGGGATGCCAGTTCCACCGGGTCTCCGGCATCCCGCAGGCCCACAAAGTTAGTGCCCTTGACCACCCGGCCATCCTTCACATCCAAGCAGGGAATAATTCTCTTGGTATAGGTAGATGTACACATACCGTTCACATCCTCAACAATAATTTACAAATTACCCCCTTATTTTACAATATCCGGCAAAAGTTTACAAGGTTACAACAAACAAAAGCTGACCCATCAAACCTTCCAGTTGACGGATCAGCATCTTTTATAACTTGCTCAATATGAATTCTGCCTGACCAGTCACCTGATAACTGCCCATACCTGCCGGCACAAATACCGTATTCCCCTTAGCCAGGTTCAATGCTTCTTCGCCACAACTAAGCTTCAAGGCCCCCTCCAACACCGTCAGGCTTTGGAAGGAATCCTCCCCCGCATGCAAAACGCTTTCCCCCTTTAGATTAGCATGATAGACCTTGAAGTAATCACAATCAGCCAAAAGTTTTACTTCCATATTGGGGAAAATGTCCACATCGCCCAAAGGCTTAGTCCCTCTAGTGGGCGGCTCCAGCTTCGTCACATCCAAAGCTTTATCCACATGGAGTTCCCGGGGCTTGCCATCAGCCCCTACCCGTCCATAATCGTAAATCCGGTAGGTGGTATTGGAATTTTGCTGAATCTCGCAGATGAGAATCCCCGCCCCTATGGCATGAAGTGTGCCGGCATCAATAAAGAATACATCGCCCTTATGGACCGGAACTTTATTGCAGACCTCCAGTAGCGTATTATCCGCAATGCGCCGCTGAAACTCATCTTTGCTGATTTTCTTCTTAAAGCCATAGAGAAGGCTGGCACCGGGTTCACAGTCCACAATATACCACATCTCGGTCTTGCCGTACTCACCTTCCACCCGCAGGGCATATTCATTATCCGGATGTACCTGTACCGACAAGTCCCCTTTGGCATCAATAAGCTTAATCAATAAGGGGAAATAATCAAAGGCTTCCGCCCTTTTCCCCAGGACTTCCCTGCCCTGTTCTGCAATCCATTGGCTCAGGGTCTTGCCCTTATCACTGCCACTGGCAATTACGCTTTTCCCCGCTTCATGGCAGGAAAGCTCCCAGCTTTCGGCCACCTTGGTCAAAGATGTTTCTTTGCCATATTCCTCCTTCAAGCGAGTGCCCCCCCATAAATAATCCTTCAAGGGTGCTTCCAGCAGCAGCGGGTATAACATGTTTATTCCTCCAAATCGTTTACATTATTAAACAAAAACCACTATAGCCAATTCTATATCGTTATCCTTATTTTTTCAACCCCACTCCAAATTTCGTATGTGTCAAGAAGTTCTCGGTAAGTTTTACCTGTATACAAATGTATGCTAGTTATAGACTTTTCATGCTATGGATTTAGCTAATTTTCCTATTGGACTACTGCTCGGTGCATCAAGATGAATCTGGCCATGCCGCACT
>NZ_JAILPX010000078.1 GCF_024699275.1 Selenomonas sp. | reverse complement strand
AGTGCGGCATGGCCAGATTCATCTTGATGCACCGAGCAGTAGTCCAATAGGAAAATTAGCTAAATCCATAGCATGAAAAGTCTATAACTAGCATACATTTGTATACAGGTAAAACTTACCGAGAACTTCTTGACACATACGCAGCTTCGGTTTTCCTTGCCAAAAGTCAAAAAAACAAATATAATAGAGTAGAGCAAAAGTCAAATAGTCAACACGATTTATAATAGAAGGTGATGAAAGTGAGCAATATTGCCGATTTGATTGAAGCCTATATCCTCAGGCAGTTAGCCACCCAGCAGGACGGTCAGGTGGAGCTTAGGCGCACGGATATCGCAGATGAGATTTCCTGTGCACCCTCCCAGATCAGTTATGTGCTGTCCACTCGGTTTACCCAGGACAAGGGATTTGTGGTGGAATCACGTCGGGGCTTGGGCGGTTTTATCCGCATTGTGCAGGTGCCGGTAAAGAACATGGTCTACGAGGATATGCTGGCGGCCATCAAGGTAGATACAGAACTTCCTGTGGTACAATCGATGATTAAGTATCTTCTGCAGCATGAGATGGTTACAGGAAGGGAAGCCTCGTTGATGATGCAGTTCGTGGTATCCATTTTCCAGTCGGAGTCCATTACGGCCAAGGAGCGGGTGCGGATGATCAAGACCATGCTGCTGACTTTGGAAAATTTCTCGTAAGGGGGAACTTGTATGTTATGTGATGATTGCGGCCGCCATGAGGCGGTAGTTCATATTACCCAGATTGGTCCCGATGGCCGGGTGGAGAAAAATCTCTGCGAGTCCTGTGCAGCTGGTTACAGTGAGTTTGCCGGCGTACCCCGGCAGGACAAGCGCCATGTGTCGGTGGATGATTTTCTGCGGGGAATCTTCAGCAGTACCAATGATGTGCCCCTGCAGGAAAATCAGGAGAAAAATGAGGCTGGAGAATTGGTTTGTTCCCGTTGCGGCATGAGCTATCGGGATTTCAGCAAGACCGGAAAAATCGGTTGTGCATCCTGTTATGCCACATTTCGCCAGCAGTTGGAACCCATGCTGCGCCGGATCCATGGCTCCAGCGTACATCGGGGCAAGATTCCCCATCGCAGTGGCGGCACCCTGGAGCTCAAGCAGAATATCAATCTCCTGCAGCAGCAGTTGAAAGCCTGTGTGGAACAGGAGGAATACGAAAAGGCCGCAGAACTGCGGGATAAGGTACGGGCCATGAAGCAGGAACTGGCCGCCAAGGAAGGGGGCAGAGAAAATGCTTGAACAGGTATTGCAGGACAGCCGCCTGAGTTGGTTGCGGCAGGATGGTGCCGATGGTGATGTGGTACTGGCCAGCCGGATTCTTCTGTCCCGTAATTTACGGGATGTGCCCTTTCCCAATCGGGCAGACCTCTATGAACTACAGAGGGTAGAACAGCGGTTGGCAGCAGCTATGCCAGCCATCCAGGAAGCCCTGGGGGAAAACTTGCAGGGGGTGGAGATGGAAAACCTGTCCACCCTGCAGCGGGAAGTCCTGCGGGAAAAACAGCTCATCAGCGAAAATCTGCTGCTCAATCCCCAGCATCGGGCAGTTTACTTTGGCGAAAGCCAGAAGCTCAGTCTGATGGTCAACGAGGAGGACCATATCCGCATTCAGTGCGTGACTGCCGGACTGGATTTGGCCAGCCCCTTGCAGCGGGCCTTTGAACTGGATGATTTGCTGGAAAGCCAGCTGGATATCGCCTTTGATGAGAAGATGGGCTATCTGACCTCCAGTCCCACAAATTTGGGAACAGGCCTCCGCGCGGCGGTGCTGCTGCATCTGCCCGGGCTGGTCTTTACCCGCAACGTGAGCAGTATCATCAACATTTCCCCGCAGCTGGGGCTGGCTGTGCGGCCGCTCTTTGGGGATGAGAAGGAGCAGCCCGGCTGCCTGTTCCAGATTGCCAATCAGCTGACCCTGGGCTATTCCGAGCAGGAACTGATCGATAACCTGCGGGGGGCTGTGACGGAAATCGTGGCCCATGAACGCCGCGCTCGGAAGGCTTTGGCACTCTACATGAAGGAACGTCTGGAGGATGAAGTTTGGCGCGCCTATGGCACCTTGTCTTACGCGCGTCTGCTCTCGGAGAAGGAAGTGCTGGAACTCTTATCCCGCTTGCGGTTGGGCATGGATTTGAAACTCATCCGGGGACTGGCTCCGGAATGCTACGGACAGCTGCTTTTAAGCAGCCGGACCAGCTTTTTACAGAACCTCGCCGCCAATGAAAATCTCTCGAAAACGGAAATCGACAGATTGCGGGCTCAGCATGTGCGGCATATCATCGAGGAACATCAGGTGAGCCTGGAGGAATAATCATGGATTATCGAAATCATTTTACCAACCGTGCCATCAAGGCCATTGAGGCCGCCCAATATGCGGCCCGGGATTTATCCCAGGATTATATTGGCACGGAACATATCTTATTGGGGCTTCTTCATGAGCGGGAGGGGCTGGCTGCCAAGGCCATGAGCGCTTTGGGCATGAGCTTTGACCAGGCAGTGGCCCAGGTGAAGCGCATCGTTTCCCAGGAGGCAGAATACCCTTCCGACAATCCTTATTATACGCCACGGGCTAAGCGGGTTATGGAGGGAGCCTTTGAGGAGGCCCAAAATCTGGGGCATAACTATATCGGTACGGAACATATCCTATTGAGTCTGCTGGAGGAAACGGAAGGGGCTGCCTTGGAGGTCTTGGAACTCATGGGGGTTGACCCGGACGCCCTGCAGGATGAAATCATGGATCGGATGGGCGACCAGTCCGAGGAACATGAATGTCCCATGGCAGGCGGCAGCCGGGGGCGGCGCTCCCGGGAGGGAACGCCTCTGTTGAAGAAATTTGGCCGCAATCTCAATAAGATGGCCAAGGATGCCCAGATGGACCCGGTGATTGGCCGGGAAACGGAAATCCAGCGGGTAATTCAAATCCTTTCCCGTCGTACGAAGAACAATCCGGTGCTCTTAGGCGAGCCGGGGGTGGGCAAGACCGCCATTGCCGAGGGACTGGCCCAGCGTATCGTGGAGGGCACGGTGCCCTACATGCTGCAGGACAAGCAGGTGGTATCCCTGTCCATGGCCTCGCTGGTGGCTGGCGCCAAGTATCGCGGTGAGTTTGAGGAGCGCATGAAGGGCGTAATCGAGGAGATTCAGCGGGCCGGCAATGTGATTCTCTTCATCGATGAGATGCATACTCTGGTGGGGGCTGGCGCGGGGGAAGGTTCCCTGGATGCTGCCAACATTCTGAAACCTGCCCTTTCCCGGGGGGAGATTCAGATTATTGGTGCCACCACGCTGGATGAGTATAAAAAGTATCTGGAAAAGGATGCGGCCTTGTCCCGTCGTTTCCAGCCCATTATGGTGGATGAACCCACTGAAGAAGATGCGGAAAAAATCCTCTTTGGCCTGCGCAGCAAGTACGAGGAATTTCATCGGGCCACCATTGAGGACGAGGCCATCAAGGCGGCGGTGCGTCTGTCCCATCGCTACATTACCGACCGGTTCCTGCCGGATAAGGCCATTGATCTGATGGATGAAGCGGCCTCCAAGGTGCGCATGCGGCAGGTGGAGCCGACGACCAAGCTACAGGAACTGCGGGATGGCCTGCAGCAGTTGGATATTGAAAAGGAAGCCGCTGTTACGGCCCAGAATTATGAACGGGCGGCCCGCATCCGGGATAAGGAAGAGGAAATTAAGGGCCAGCTGTCCTCCACTCGTCAGGCTTGGGAGAAAAAAGGCAAGAATCACATTACGGTAACAGCTGAGGATATTGCTGCAGTCACCGCTCAGTGGACGGGCATACCCGTTAGCCAGATTGCGGCATCCGAGTCGGCCAAGCTGCTGAAGCTGGAAAAAATCCTGGGGCAGCGGGTCATCGGTCAGGCCGATGCGGTCAAAGCGGTGGCCAAGGCTATCCGCCGCGCCCGTTCTGGACTCAAGGACCCCAAACGCCCCATTGGTTCCTTCCTGTTTTTGGGTCCCACCGGGGTGGGCAAGACCGAACTGGCCCGGACCTTGGCCGACGCCTTGTTTGGCTCCGAGGAGGCCATTATCCGTTTCGATATGAGCGAATACATGGAGAAACATACGGTGGCCCGTATGGTGGGGGCGCCTCCGGGCTATGTGGGCTATCAGGAGGGCGGTCAGCTCACCGATGCAGTGCGCCGCAAACCCTACTCCATTATCCTGCTGGATGAGATTGAAAAAGCCCATCCCGATGTGTTCAACATTCTACTGCAGGTTCTGGATGATGGCCGCCTTACGGACGGTCAGGGCCGTACCGTGGACTTCCGAAACAGCGTAATCATCATGACCTCCAATGCCGGCGCTAATCTTTTGAAAAAGAATACCGGTGCCATGGGATTTGCCGTGAATGGGAAAGATGAGCAGGATGCCGCGGAAAAGGCTGCGGAAAAGCGGATGCTGGACGCAGTCAAACACACCTTTAAGCCAGAATTCCTGAACCGGGTGGATGAGCAGTTGATTTTCCATCCCCTGGGACGGCCGGAACTGGCAAAAATCGTGGATATCCTGTTGCAGGATGTGAAGAACCGCCTGCAGGAAAAGGATATTCAGCTGGAAATCAGTTATTCCGCCCGGAACAAGCTGGTGGACGAAGGTACGGATTTCAAATTCGGTGCCCGTCCCTTGAAGCGGGCCATCCAGAAGCATGTGGAGGATGAGATTGCCGAAATGCTGCTGGCGGGCAAGTTCAAAGCCGGGGATACCATTGCCATTCGGAAGAATGGCAATGAGCTGGAATTTACCAAGAAGCTCAAGGGCGTAAATAAACGGCGCAAGGAGCCAGCCCATGTCGCGCAATAAATTAATGCCCCGGGGAAGCCTTGGCTGGCTGGGAAATTTTATCGTCAATTTCTTTTGGGCCATTGTCTGGCTGGGACGGAGCATTATCCGTATAGTCAGAAAGCATTTAGGAACATAGGAGAGAAGAGCAGGGGGGCCTGCTCTTCTTTGGTGTGGAAATAATTCTGGCGAATAAATGTCCCCGGAAAGGCGGATTCGTGATACAATAGCTTATATGTTTTGTACCAATGTATTATAGAAGGATTGATGTTCGTGGCCAAGAAGAAAAAGACCGTTTTTGTCTGTCAGGATTGCGGTTATGAAGTGCCCAAGTGGCTGGGAAAATGCCCTGGCTGCGGTGCCTGGAATACTATGGTAGAGGAAGTGGTTGCACCGGAATCCGGAGGAACGTCTGGCAGCGGCGGCCTGCGCCTGGGCCTTTCGGATGCCCAGAAACCCCAGCCCATTGGCGAAGTGGCCATTGAGGATTTACCCCGTTTTGCCACGGGTTCCGGGGAACTGGACCGGGTGCTGGGGGGCGGCGTCATTCCCGGTTCCATGGTGCTGATTGTGGGCGACCCCGGCGTGGGCAAGTCCAGCCTGACCCTGCGGATTTGCGCCGAGGTCGCCCGGGCTGGCCGCAGTGTCCTCTACGTTACCGGAGAGGAAAGTACCCGGCAGGTGCGCATGCGGGGGGACCGGCTCCAGGCCATTGCCGATAAGCTCTACGTGGTCAGCGAGACCAATATGGAAACCATCGAGGCCCATATCGAAAATACCAAGCCGGATTTATTGGTCATCGACTCGATTCAGACGGTGTTCAAGCCGGATGTGCAGAGTGCTCCGGGCAGTGTTTCCCAGGTGCGGGAATGTGCTGTGGATATCCTGCGCATTGCCAAGGGCAGGGGGATTGCGGCCTTTGTTATCGGTCATGTGACCAAAGAAGGAAATTTGGCCGGTCCCCGGGTGCTGGAACACATCGTGGATACGGTGCTCTACTTTGAAGGGGAACGCAATGCGGAGTATCGGGTGCTCCGGGCGGTGAAAAACCGCTTCGGCAGTACCAATGAGCTGGGGCTCTTTGAGATGCGGGATGTGGGGCTGGTGGATGTGCCCGACGCCTCCAAATTGTTCCTCTCGGACCGGGAGGGGGATAGTGGTACGGTAATCATTCCCACCGTGGAAGGGACCAGACCCTTGTTGGTGGAATTGCAGGCTCTGGTGGCGCCAACGCCGTATGTCCCACCACGGCGCACAGCTGACTCTGTGGATATCAAGCGGATTCAGCTGTTACTGGCCGTACTGGAAAAACGTGTTCATCTGCAGGTAGGGGCCTGTGATGTTTATGTGAAGGTGGCAGGGGGAATCAAGATTGATGAACCGGCCGCCGATTTGGGAATCTGTGTGGCCATGGCTTCCAGTTTTGCCAATCGGCAGATTCGCCCCAAGACCATCGTCTTTGGGGAAGTGGGGCTGTCCGGGGAGGTAAGGGCCGTCGGCCAGGCGGATGTGCGCATCAACGAAGCTAAGCGGCTGGGCTTTGAACATGTGGTGCTGCCGATGAAGAATTATCGGCAGCTGGCAGGTGAAATCAAGGGGATAAAGCTCTATGGTGCAGAAACCATAGGGGATGCCCTGAAGATGGCCATGCCGAGAAATTAATTGTAATGATCATGGAGCGAGAAGATTGTTTAGAAATATTATGCATCATCGGGCCTCATCCTGTGAGGATTGTGCCAAATTATGCTGCACGAAAATTGAAGATTTCAGTGTCAGGATGGGCAATCTGACCATTTTTGACCAGGTCAACCTGCATTTGCACTGCGGTCAGCTGACCGCGTTGATTGGACCTAACGGCGCCGGGAAAAGTACCCTGTTAAAGGCAATTTTAGGGGAGGTTCCCCATAAGGGGAAGCTCCAATATGCGGCTGCCGATGGACGGCGCAAGGGACAGCCCATTATCGGCTATGTGCCGCAGTATCTGCGCTTTGACGTCAGCGCCCCCATCAGTGTCATGGATATCTTTTTGGCTTGTCTGACGGAAAAACCAGTCTGGCTGACTTCCGGGCGGAAATTGCGTCCCCGGATTCTCAAAAATCTGGCCCGGGTACGGGCCGAACATTTGATTGACCGGCGGCTGGGGGCTTTGTCTGGCGGTGAGCTGCAGCGGGTGCTGCTGGCTTTGGCCCTGGATCCGCTGCCGGACTTACTGCTGCTGGATGAACCGGTATCCGGTGTGGACCAGAACGGTTTGGAGCTGTTCTATGAGATTCTGGCGGAATTGCGGGAACAGGAGGATATGGGCATCCTGCTCATTTCCCACGATCTGAACATGGTGGCCCGGCATGCGGACCAGGTGGTGCTGCTGAATAAGGCCGTGCTTGCCAGCGGTACGCCAGAGGAAGTCTTTGCGAACCCGCAGACGAAGCAGATATTCGGTCTGCTCACTGGTTATGAGCCAAATGAAAAACAGGGAGGGCTGAAGGATGATGAATGAGATTTACGCCCTGATGGACTTTCTGCTGCCCTTTGATTGGGTTCATTATACCTTTATGAAGCATGCCTTTTTGGCAATCCTTTGCATTACGCCCTTGTTTGGCCTGCTTAGTACCATGGTGGTATCCAACCGCATGGCTTTTTTCTCGGATTCGCTGGGACATGGTTCCTTTACGGGGATTGCCATCGGGGTGCTGCTGGGGGTGGCATCTCCCTTAGTGTCCCTGGTGGTCTTTTCCATTGCCTTTGCCCTGTTCATCACGGCCATCAAGAATAAGAGTACCGCCTCTACCGATACCATTATCGGCGTGTTTTCTTCCACGGCCGTTGCCTTGGGCTTGATGATCATGAGCCAGGGGGGCGGTTTCAACAAGTTTTCCTCCTTTCTGATTGGAGATGTGCTCAGCATTACGGTGGAGGATTTACAGGCCCTGGCCTTTGTGGTTTTGTTTGTCCTGATTTGCTGGGCAGTATTGTATAACCGCTTGCTGGTGCTGTCCATCAACTCGGCCTTTGCCCGCAGCCGCGGCATGAATACCTTCTGGGTGGAGAGCCTGTTTGCGGCCGTATTGGCTGTAGTGGTGGCCATCAGCATCCAGTGGGTGGGTATCCTGATTATCAATGCTCTGCTGGTCCTGCCGGCCGCTGCCGCCCGCAATGTGACCAACAGCGTCAAAAGCTATCAACTGGTGTCGGTGGCCATTGCCCTGACCTCCGGCATAGCAGGACTGCTTCTGGCCTATTATTTCAATATGGCTGCCGGAGCGACCATTGTGGTGTTGTCGGCCATGATGTTCTTTGTGACCCTGCTGCTGAAATCCCGTTTTGCCCGCTGAACATGACGAAATATGATAGAAGTGGGATAATGGAAACAAGCTGTCCTCTGCTCAGCAGCGGGGACAGCTTGTTTTGGCATAAAAAAAGCGATGTGACAACGCCACATCGCTTGCAGAAGGGGAACGCTTGCGCTCGCTGGTCTAACTGCATAAAGGGGGAGACCAGTTGAAAGCGCACGTTGATTGGTAACCTAATATTTATATTTCGCGGAAGGGGTCTGGAAATCCTCTTTTATTAGAAAAAAATAATAAAAATAAGGAAAAATCACTAGATATGTACAGGTAAAATTTACCGAGAACTTCATGACACATACCAATACGATAATATGTATTTACATTGTTAGTGCTTATGTAGTATAATTAGCTTAAAAGGAGGGGGTAACGATGAAGGCAACTACACTTACAATGCGGGTTGACCCCATGCTTAAAGAGCAGGCAGAAGCATTATGCGCTGAAATGGGATTGACGCTTTCAACCGCTTACACTATGTTCCTGAAGGCAATGGTAAGGACTCGCTCGATTCCTTTCCCGATAACCGCTGACCCGTTCTATAGCAAAAAGAACCAGGCATATCTTGCCGAATCCATAGCAGAACTGGAAGCCGGCGGCGGAGAGGAGCACGAGCTCATTGATGTGTAAAAAATGGTCTGGTCGTGCGTGGCAGGAATATTTGGACTGGCAGTTGGAAGACAAGAAGACTGTAAAACGGATAAATGCTCTGATAAAGAGCGTAGAGCGCGATGGTGTACTGGAAGGAATAGGCAAGCCCGAGCCACTCAAGCATAATTTGCAGGGTTGGTTCAGCCGGCGGATTGATGATGAAAACAGGCTCGTATACCGCGTAAAAGAAAACACCATAGAGATTGCCCAGTGTAAAGGGCATTACTAATTGTCGCCGTCCGAAAGGGCGGCTTTTTTTATTTTTGCCATCGCTGGCAGTTGTTGCATATTTTGCAACAACTGAATTGGACGGATTATCAAGCTAAGTGCAACACTTTCTTAAAATGAACCTTATATGGTGTTCTGTAGTTAAGACATTTCCGTGGGCGCAAGTTTATCATGGCAACTTTTCTCTGTATGTAGTCATCAGGGATTTCTGTTATGTCCTTGCCCTTTGGGAAATATTCTCTAAGCAGGCCGTTAGTATTCTCATTGGATCCCCTTTGCCACGGCTGATGAGGTTGCGGAAAATAGAATGGCAAACCATCTAGGTATTCTGTCACCTCTGCATGGCGGGCAAATTCTTTGCCCCTGTCAGGCGTTATCGATAGGGCTGTGGCACCAAGAAGCAGGTCGATTATCGTCCTGCTGACTGCCTGAGCTTTTTTCTTGTCAGCCTTGCCGCATATAAGGTAGCGACTTTTCCTGTCGACAAGGGTTACAAGGCAAGCTTTTCCTTGCTGCCCTACAACGGTATCCGCTTCCCAGTGACCTATTTCTGAGCGGTTTTCGGCACCTGCCGGGCGTTCTGTAATATCGTGGCTAATCTGGATTTTGCCACGCTTTTCCTCAGTGGAACGCTTTTTCCTGCGCTTGCCACG
>NZ_JAILPX010000077.1 GCF_024699275.1 Selenomonas sp. | reverse complement strand
AGTGCGGCATGGCCAGATTCATCTTGATGCACCGAGCAGTAGTCCAATAGGAAAATTAGCTAAATCCATAGCATGAAAAGTCTATAACTAGCATACATTTGTATACAGGTAAAACTTACCGAGAACTTCTTGACACATACTAGGTGCGGGCATTTCTTTACATTGCAGGTCATCTTTGCTATACTTATGAGGTTGAATTTTACCCTATATATTGATGAGGAGCAGGTAATCATGCGGCAGAGGCGCAAGAGTAAGCGCAGTTATACGAGAGTCAAGTGGATATTGGGCATCATGCTGACGGTGCTGGTGGCAGTGGCTGGCAGCATGATGGCGGGTCATCATAAGGATGGCGGCGGCAGTGTTGACATTGAGGACGGATTGGTAAAAAATGACCGCATTACCCATGTCATGATTTTAGGTGTGGACAGCCGGGTTGGTGATGTGGGACGCAGCGATACCATGATGGTGGCTGCTGTAGATTTGGATAAAGAAAAGGCAGCTTTACTTTCGGTGCCCCGGGATACACGGGTACAGATCGAGGGGAATGATTACGAGAAAATCAATCATGCCTATGCCTATGGCGGCCATAAGATGAGCCGGTCTGCCGTGGAAAAACTGCTGGGGACGAAGATCGACCATTATATCATCATCAATACCAAGGCCTTTGAGCGGATTATTGATGCCCTGGATGGTGTGGATATCAATGTGGAAAAGCGCATGTATTATGAAGATCCCTGGGATGATGATGGGGGGCTGGTCATAGACCTCTATCCAGGAGAGCAGCATATGGATGGCAAGAAGGCCATCCAGTATGTGCGCTATCGCGATGGCGAAGGGGACATCGGCCGTATTGGCCGCCAGCAGAAATTTGTGAAGGCGGTACTGTCCAAGGTCATCTCGCCGGCGGTTCTTCCTCGTCTGCCAAAATTGGTGGAGGAAGTGAATTCTGCCATTCAGACGGATATGAGCCTGTCGGAACTGGTGGAATTTGCGGGGCTGCTTAAGGAAGTTCATAATAATGGTTTGTCGGCTAAGATGGTACCGGGACAGCCGGCTTATATCAAGGATGTAAGCTACTGGATTCCGGATATTACGGATTTGCGGGAGCTTATGGCAGAACAGCTGGGGTTGGAACTGAGTGAAGAAACGAAGGAAAAAGCCCAGGCTGATGAAGATGCGTATATGAAAACCTTACCCCAGGGTATGCAGCTCTTAGCCCAGTCCAAGAGCAACGGCAAGGTGGTTGAGGAAGATGGGGAAAAACAGGAAAATGATGTCAAACCCATGAAACCTCAGGAGATTTCCGTAATGGTCATCAACGACAGTGGCATTAATGGGGCGGCTGCTGAGGTGGCGGAAATTCTGCAGAGAAAAGGCTTTGTGATTTCCGGGGTGGAAACGGGTAAGACCAGTTCCCGGGAGCAGACCACCATTACTACCTCTACCCGCAACACGGATGTTTTCTATGGGATGCCTTTTGCCTGCGTGATTATGGATGGGGGCAGTTCCAATCAGGCTGTGGTGCATATTGGTTTGGATTATAGGAAATAAATCAAGGCGGAGCGTAGCTCCGTCTTTGTCTGTACTTTAAGGAGTATTGAATTTGAGCATATTGAAGGTCATGAACTTAAAAAAAGCCTTTGGCATAGAGGAATTGTTTCACGATGTGAATTTTGAAGTCCGGGGTGGAGACAAGGTGGGACTGGTTGGCGCAAATGGTGCCGGCAAGACCACCTTGATGAAAATTCTCATGGGACAGGAAGAAGCAGATGGCGGTTCCGTGCAGTTGGATGCAGCGGAGACCATCGGCTATGTGGAGCAGCAGGCTAATTTTGGCGCAGGCAGTCTCTATGATGAATTCCGGCGGGCTTTTGACGATATCATCGAATTAGGGGAGCGCAAGCGAAGGCTGGAAAAGCGTATTGCCGCTGGCGAAGAGGAACTGTTGGACACCTATGGCAAGGTGGTGGAACGGTTTGAACAGCTGGAGGGCTATGAGTTTGAGAGCCGCATTAAAAAGGTAGCCTATGGCTTAGGCTTTACCGATGAGGATTTCCAAAAGGATGTGCAGCATTTTTCCGGCGGGCAGAAGACTAGGATTTGCCTGGCTAAGGCGCTGCTGCGGGAACCGGATTTCCTCTTTTTAGACGAGCCTACAAATCATTTGGATATTCAGATGATTGAGTGGCTGGAAGGTTTTCTGCGCACCTATCGGGGCGGTGTACTCATCATCTCCCATGACCGCTATTTTCTGGACAAGGTAGCCACCAGAATGGTGGAATTGGCAGGGAAAACGGTGACCAGTTATGAGGGCAATTATACCTATTTCATGCGGGTCAAGACTGCCCGGCGGGAAGCTTTGAAATCCGCCTACGAAAAACAGCAGGAGCATATCCGAAAGACCGAGGAATATATCCGCAAATACAAGGCGGGGATTAAATCCAAACAGGCCCGGGGCCGTCAAAGTCAGCTTAATCGTTTGGAGCGCATCGTGCTGCCGCCGGAAGCGGCATCCTTTAACTATTTTGCCTTCCATAAGCCGCCGGAATGTGCCCAAAGGGTAGCTGAACTGGAGGAAGTTACCTTTGGCTATGGCAGTGAGCCTGTATTCAAGGATTTATCTCTGTTGATCCGCAATGGGGACGGCGTAGCTTTGGTGGGGCCTAATGGAGCAGGCAAGACCACGCTGCTTAAAGTATTGGTGGGGGAATTGGAAGCGGCCCGGGGCCGAGTGAAAATCGGCAGCCGGGTAAAAATCGGTTACTTTTCCCAGCAGCATGAAACCCTCCATATGGACATGACGGTATTGGATGAAATCATCTATACCTATGGTGTGGATGAGGAGCAGGCCCGGCGCTATCTGGGGGCCTTCCTCTTTCATGGGGATGAGGTGTTGCGCAAGATTGGGGATTTGTCCGGCGGTGAACAATCGCGGGTGGCTTTTCTGAAACTGATGCTTACCGGTGCTAATTTCCTGATTCTGGACGAACCGACAAACCATCTGGATATTCCGGCCCGCGAGGCCGTGGAAGAGGCGTTGATGGCCTATCCCGGTACTTTCCTGGCGGTATCCCATGACCGTTATTTCCTGGATAAGGTAGCTAACTGTACCCTGGAACTGGATAAGGGTGTGCTGACTGAGTACAGCGGTAATTACAGCTATTATCTGATGAAGAAAGAAGCGGAACGGGAGACCGAAGAGGAAGAACGGTTGGAAGCGGAAGCGGCTTTGCGCAGGGAAGTGTCGAGGGAAGCTGCGGTGAATCCGGTGGAGAAAAAGGAGTCCGCTGCAGAAAAGGCCGCTGCCAAGGAACGGGCGGAAGCAGGCAAGATTCAGAGCATGAGTGATGCCAAGCGCACGGAAATGATTCAGCGGGCAGAAGCGGAAATAGCCATGGCGGAAGCGGAGCTCAAGGGGTTGGAATTTCAGATGAATCAGCTGGAAGTGCAGGCTGATCCCTCTGAAAGCCAGCGGATTGCAGAGGAATATGCCGCTAAGGAAGCGGAGATAGAAGAGCGTTATGCCAAATGGGAACGATTGGCAGCCAGTGAATAACCATAGTTTGCAGAAGGAGAGGGCAGGGAAATGGCTAACAACAACGAACAGATGGCGTTGGGTTTTGCGCCAGGTGCTGTACAGGAAGAGCTGGTTGGCTTGGTGGACAGCATCATCTTTGCCAGCGATGATGGGCGTTTTGCCGTATTCCGCCTGCAGCCATCCGGGCAAAACAGCCGGGTGACGGCTACGGTGAGCTCGGAACCGCCTTTGGTGGGGCAGCAAGTGCATCTCACGGGAGCATGGGTGACCCATCCCCGCTTTGGGCAGCAGTTCAAGGCAGCGAGTATCCGTTTGGAGGCGCCTACCAGTGTGGAGGGCATTGAGCGTTTTTTGGCTTCCGGTGTGATTGACGGTATTGGCCCCGCCATGGCTAAGCGTCTGGTGGCCAAGTTCGGTGCGGATACTTTGGATATCATTGAGCAGAAGCCTAAACTTTTGGAAACCGTAGAGGGCATTGGCAAGAAAACTGCAGAAAAAATAGTAGCTTCTTATACGGCGCAATCGGAATTGCGGGAAATCATGCTCTGGCTGGAAAGCCATGGTGTGTCAGGGGCCTTGGCCGCAAGGATATTCAAGAAGTATAGTTCCTTTGCGCTGGATGTGCTGGAAAATCATCCCTATAAGCTGGCTCAGGAGGTGGAGGGCATTGGCTTTGCCACCGCCGACGCCATTGCGGCAAGTCTTGGACTTGCCGGGGAGGATGAGAATCGGGTGGCGGCAGGTATCGATTATGCCCTGCAGCAGATTTCCCTCAATGGTCATTGTTGTATTCCTGAGCAGCCTTTGATTGAACGCACGGCAAAGCTTCTGCGGATAGATCCCCTGAGGGTGGGAGAAGTCCTGAAAAAGCAGCTGAAAATGCAGCGCCTGGCCACAGAATCTCTGGGGGGAACGACCCTAATCTATTCGCCTATTCTCTATCGGGCAGAGAAAAAAGTTGCCCGTAAGCTCCTGTATCTGCAGCGCTATGCTGATGTGCTGCAGGTGGAAAATCCCCAGGGAATGGTGGAGCAATGGGAGAACATGACTGGTCTTGATTTGGCGAAAGCACAACGAGAAGCGATGATTGCAGCGTTGACGCATGGTATACTGGTGCTGACCGGTGGTCCGGGGACAGGCAAGACCACTGTGGTGCGAGGCATGATTGATATGCTGGAGATGGCCGGGCTGGAAATCCTGCTGGGGGCGCCTACGGGGAGGGCAGCCAAGCGCTTGGCTGAGGCCACGGGACGCAAGACCATGACGGTGCACCGCATGCTGGAGGCACAGGGAGGAAGACAGGATGATGGCTCCTCGCAATTTGCCAAGGATGCGGATGAACAGCTCGAGGCGGATGCCATTATTTTAGATGAGGTATCCATGATGGACATCGTTCTGATGCAGCATTTTCTGGATGCTGTGCCCGATGGCTGTCATGTGATTCTGGTGGGCGATGTGGATCAGCTTCCGGCAGTGGGACCGGGGTCAGTGCTCAAGGATATCCTGCGTTCGGAGGTTATTCCCTCGGTGCGTCTTACGGAAGTATATCGTCAGGATGAAGAGAGTACCATCGTGCTCAATGCCCATGCCATCAATGCAGGGCGTTTGCCCTTATGCAAGCCAGCTGGGGATTTTCAGTTCTGGGAGATTGCAGATCCTGGGGAGGTGGCCCAAAATATCGTGCGGCTTTGTGTGGAAATCCTGCCTAAACAGGGGTGGAATCCGCTGACGGATGTGCAGGTGCTCTCGCCTATGCACCGCCAGGAATGCGGTGTGGAAAATCTCAATAAACTGTTGCAGGCAGCACTCAATCCGCCAGCCGAATACAAGGCCGAATACAAGAACAGTGTCCGTACTTTCCGGCTTAACGATAAGGTTATGCAGACCAAGAACAATTATACGAAGATGGTCTTTAATGGGGACATTGGTTTCATTACGGCTGTGGAGGCAGACCATCTTACGGTGCAGTTCAGTGAGGATCTGCAGGTGGACTATGAAAAAAATGAATTACTGGAATTGCAGCTGGCTTATGCCATGAGCGTCCATAAAAGTCAGGGCAGTGAATATCCGGTAATCATCCTGCCCTTGACGCCGGGCCATTATATCATGCTGCAACGCAATCTTCTCTATACGGCGGTAACGAGAGCCAGCAAGCAGGTTATCCTTTTGGGAACCAAGGCGGCATTAAATACGGCTGTGGAAAATGACCGGACCCGCAAGCGTTATACCCTGTTGGCCGAGCGGTTGGCTGGGGCATTAAACGAATAGTTCAAGACAAGAGATTGTGAAATTGCAGTTTATCGCTGTTACTGCGTGCTTTATTTTTTGTCACAGCGCAGTTGGAGCGGAGATGGTAATACTTTTCGCCGTCCCACTAAATGGCCCACAAGCAAATGTATGGACTTTTTAGCCACCTGCGCCGGGCAGGCCGGCGGCGCGTATGTTCATCTCCGTATCCAGTTCATGCCTTTTGTGGGCCAGTCCTCACTGCG
>NZ_JAILPX010000037.1 GCF_024699275.1 Selenomonas sp. | reverse complement strand
CCGTTCGTCAGGTCATCCTCGAAAAGGGCCTCATTTCCAAGGAGAAGATGGAAAAGATTCTCTCCCCGAAGGAAATGACTACTCCGGGCATTGCCGGCTGAATTTAGCGTAACCCAAATAACATTTCCATAAAGAGGAAGCGTGGCTGTGAAAATCAGTCACGCTTCCTCTTTTTTATATTATTTATGTAGGAAATATTTGCGTTAATACCCTGTATGTTATATTATAAAGGTGTTGACTTTTGGCTAAATCCTTACGATAGGAGTAATTTTGATGAATAGACATAAGCTTGCAGGATTGTTGGCAGTAGCGGTAATGCTTCCTTTGCCAAGTGGAGTTGCTTTGGCGGCATACCACTCTGATTCGGATACGGGTGTTTCAGCACTGGACTATATCGAAGACCGTCACCGAGCTGAACGGGAAAACCGCCTTAGCGATGAGCAGAAGAAATTGTTGGAAGACGCTAAGGCACTGGAGAAGAATCTGCGTTATCCCTTGGACAAGACAAAGGCTATGCCTGTGGCCTTCGAAGGGGATGATTTGACCTATGACGAACGAGACGGCAGTTTTGTAGCTAAGGGCCATGTGGATATTGTGCAGATGGATGCTCATCGATTCCAAGGTGCGGAAGTTAACGGGAATACCAAGACTCAGGATGTATATGTGCCGGATAAGGCGCATATGCTGCAGATGACACCGGGACAGGATCGAGTTACGCTGGATGGCTATAAAGCCCATTATAATTACGGCAAGCGTACTGGTGAAATGGATAATATCAAGGGCAAAGTCGCGAATCAGTATGTTACGGGTAAGCGCATTGAATTTTATCCTGATCGCATTGTGATTTTTGAGGGAACCCAAACTAAATGCGGTGCGAAGAAGCCGGACTATCAGTTGAAGGCAAAAAAAATAACGATATATCCCAACGATAAGACTGTGATGGAGAATGTGAAATTCTGTATCCGTGGGAAGACCATATATTCACGCAAGCATTATGAGGTGAAGGCTGGGGAAAGTGGCACCGAAAACTTTCCTAAAATTGGGTACGATAATGATGATGGCGTTTGGTTACAGTGGGATTTTAGCCAACCGGTAGCGAAGCATGTAGCAGCGAATGCAAATTTGCATGTGACGACAAAGGATGGCTGGCGTAGCAATTATAATGTAACCTGGAGTAACGCTGGAATGCGTACAGGGGTGACTTATGGTCATTTTGAAGATGGCGATAGCAACTGGATAAAGAAGCAGCCTTCCGTATTCTGGAGCTATGGGCATAAAATTGGTGATACCCATCTTAACTATGGACTGAGTGCTGAATATGGCCGTTGGTATAATAAGGGAATTCATAGTAACCATGGCAAGTATAGTATCAGTCTTAGCCGTGATGCTATAAGATTTAATCGTTTTGCTTTACGCCTCAGTACGGGATATAGTGTTACCACAGAATCTTATAATGAATCCCAAGTAAATGGCTGGTCTTGGTCGGCACTCTTAACCAAAGACTTTGATGAACGATGGGCAGCGTATGCAGGTTATTATTACAGCCAATCAAACAAGAAGAATTCACTGTTCAAATATGATACTGCCGATACAGCTCGTAGAATAGATTGTGGTTTGAGTTATCGGCTGGACAGTAAGAATCGTTTTGTTGTTGGTTCTCGTTATGATTTGGAAGCTAGAAAATGGTTAAAGTTTGATTACTATTGGTACCATGACTTCCATTGCACACAGATGATTGTCCGTTATAGATCTAAGGAGAACAGTTGGAACATTCGCTGGCAGTTTACTCCGTGGTAATCATGTTGGGGAATTTTAAGAAGGAAGATTATGAAGCAGGAAGATTATGAAGCAGGAACTTGAATCCATAGTGGATGATTTTCAAGGAAAACGAATATTGGTTATTGGCGATATGGTGGCCGATATTTATTTAGATGGCCGCATCTCCCGCATCTCGCGTGAGGCGCCGGTGCTGGTCTTGCAGCAGGCCGGTGAAAAGGTCGTAGCCGGCGGCGCTGCCAATGTGGTCAACAATGTGGCTACGCTGGGGGGCAATGTCTTTGCGGTTGGCCTTCTGGGGCTGGACAATGCCGCCAAGGGGCTTAAGGAAGCTTTGGAGAAGAATGGTGCCCATACGGAAGGCCTGTTCTGTGACGAAAAGCGGCCCACCATTTCCAAGACCCGTATTATCGCTGGCGGCCGGGCGACTGTCAGCCAGCAGATTGTCCGCATTGACAAGGAAAGTGACAAGCCCA
>NZ_JAILPX010000041.1 GCF_024699275.1 Selenomonas sp. | reverse complement strand
GGGCATCGAGCGCGATACCATCGGCGATTTGCTCGTCACCAATGATTCCGTGAAAATCATCTGTGAGGAAAAGATGGCGGATTTTCTGCTTACAAACCTCGATAAAATCGGCGCCGTAGGCGTGGCATGTGAGCGCTCAGATTTGAGCACCATTGCGCCTAAGGAAGAACGCTGTAAGGAGATTCGCGCGACAGTAGCTTCTCTGCGTGTGGATTCCATCGCTGCTGCCGGCTTCGGCTCCTCCCGCAGCAAGGCAGCGTCTGACATTGCCGCAGACAAATTAAAAATCAACTGGCAGCCCGCCAAAAGCGCCTCCCAGAATGTCAAAGAAGGCGACATTCTCTCCATGCGCGGCAGAGGACGCCTGGAAGTGGCAGAGGTCAGGGGTACGACAAAAAAAGGGCGTACGGTTGTGGTGTTGAAACGGTATTTATAAAATTTAGGATATGGCAGAACAAGTATAGCTTGCAGGCTGCCTGTCCAATAAGGTGCTGAGTGCGCCCGGTTTTTACGTTTTTTGAGGACGTAAAAACTGGGCGTCTTTTTATGAAAATAAGAGAGGATGCACAAATGATTGCGCATCCTCTAAAAACGTGGTCTAGCGTCGATAAGAACCGCTTTTGCCGCCGTCTTTTTCTTCCAGGTGAATATCCGTTATTTCCATGCCTTTGTCCAGGGCTTTGCACATATCATATATGGTGAGCAAGGCGGTACTTACAGCACAGAGAGCTTCCATTTCTACCCCGGTGCGACCGGTGATTTTTGTCGTAGCTGTGGCTTTGATGGTATATTCTGAGGGGAGCAGGGTAAAATCCACACTGCAGCCGGTAATGGGCAGGGGATGGCACAGGGGAATCAGGTCAGAGGTTTTTTTTGCTGCCATAATTCCTGCCAGTCTGGCAACTCCCAGCACATCCCCTTTTTGGGCTGTGCCCTGGACAATAACTGTGTAAACCTCAGGGCTTACCTTGATGCAGCCGGTAGCTACAGCTCGTCGGGCTGTTTCGCTTTTGGGGCTGACGTCCACCATGTGAGCTTGACCTGTAGCATCGAAGTGATTGAGTTTTGGTTCAACATTATTATCGATTAGCGTCCCATGAGAAAGAGACATATTTCCACCGCCTTTTTACAATCGTCTATGTGAAATTCGTATATATCGTGATTATCAGATTGGGGGTCAGTAGTAAACAGCGCAGTTACCTGTTCATCGGTCATAGGCTGTCCCTGACCACGCCAAAGGGAGATAGCCGGCAGGGTATATTGGGTGCGGCTTTCGGTTAAAATTAAATCCATGCCCTGCATGTTGGCTGTAATTTCTGTCAGCGGAGCAGACTGGTCTGTCTTTTGTACCATGAACCAGCTTGCTGGAGAAACTACCGCCACCCCTTGGGCACCAGCCTGGGCAAAGCGGAAACTGTCTTTGCCCTGCATATCCAGTTGGAAACCGTGGCAGTCGCTTTTGACTACGCCTGTTTTTATGCCCCGGGCATGGAGAAGGGACAGCAGTTTTTCGATAAAGGTGGTCTTGCCAGTGCCTGAAGCGGGTGCCGTAATGGCGATAAGGGGCGTTTTTCTTTGCAGGTTAGCAGCTCTTCCCCGGGCAAGCCGCCAATCTGCTGGCGTGTTGACGTTGAAGAAATGGGCGGCGGAGCCGGTGTATGCTCGTGTCTGATGAGGAAAACTGCTTAGCACTTGCCGAATGCTGTGGCTATTTTGGGTCAATGCCTGCTGAAAATGCGGAGCAGTTTTAACGTGGTAAAAGGCTGCCAGGGGCTGGAGCTGTCCGGCAGCAACAGGCAGTAGGGCCATGGCATCAGTTGGCAGCTCCTGCCCCCAGCGGCAGAGTGCTGCCAGCTCGATAAAGGGCATATCCCCCGCGATAGCAAGCCCCCAGGAACTTTGCATGGTATGCAGTCCCTGGGTCAAACCGGAGAGGGGACCTAGCCCAGGGGCTTTATCGGTCAGCAGGGTGACTGCGTATTTGTCTGCCAGCTCGCTAAGGAAGGGACTGCGGACTTCGACGCAGAGGTAAATTTCCCCAAAACCTGCGGCTTTTCCCTGAACGAGATTTCGTTCCAGCATAGTCATCGCCCCCAAGGAGAGCCGGCGTTTGTCCTGCCCCATCCGGGAGCTTTTGCCCCCGGCGATAATCAACAGGGCAAGTTCGTTCGTATTCATAGATGCTCCTTTATCTTAGTGGCGGGCACATTCGTTGGCTTCGCCCCGCAGGATATCCAGACCGTGACTCAGGGAGGGCAGGATAAAGTCCAGACATTCCGTCACAGCTTTAGGGCTGCCGGGGAGGTTGACAATCAGACTGCGCTTATGAATGCCGGCGACTGCCCGGCTCAGCATGGCGCGGGGCGTAATTTTTAACGACATGGCGCGCATAGCTTCGGGAATTCCCGGAGCCAGCCGTTCACAGACTTCCAAAGTTGCCTCCGGGGTTACGTCTCTGGGGGCAAAGCCGGTGCCACCGGTGGTGAGAATCAGGGCGACCCCCTGGTCGGCATATTCGCGCATTTTTGCTGCCAGCTGGTCCTGTTCATCGGGGAGTATGTCCCGGTAAATTTTGGTATAGCCAGCTTTTTGCAGCAGGGATTCGGCCGCAGCCCCGCTAATGTCTTCCCGTTCGCCCCGGGAACCTTTGTCACTGGCGGTGATGACGGCTGCTTCAAGGGAGAGTTTCTCCCCGGTTACGGTGAGGACATCTCCGGCAGTAAGTTTCCCGCCATGGAGAACCCTGCCAAAAACCCCTTTGCGGGGCATAATGCAGTCTCCTGTCCGTTTGAATATCGCACAATGGCTATGGCATTTTTTACCAATCTGTGTGATTTCAAAATACACTTCACCGGCTTTTAGTCTGGTTCCCACCGACAGCGTGTCCAGGGGAATGCCTTCGGTTACGATGTTTTCGCCAAAGTCTCCGAGCGCTGCGCTGCCACCCCGGCGGCGGAAGGCTTCGATTTCTTCGAGCGCCAGGAAACTCACCTGGCGGTGCCAGCTGCCGGCATGGGCATCTCCTTTTAGCCCATGTTCAGTGATAAAGAGGGCTTCTTCTACAGGGCGTTTACAAGTGCCCTTTTTTTCGCTTATACAAATCGCTTTAATGGTACCGCTGAATGTGCTCATAATTGCTATTAACCTCCTACCTGATACATATAGCGTTTATCCCGTGTATTGGGATGGGCTGCTGCGAATTGGTGTTCCGCGGGTTTTTTTCTGACGGCGGCAGCTATGGCTTGACAGAGAGCGTCATCGGTGATGCCGCTGCGGAGCAGGGAGCGCAAATCAAGTCCCTGGGAGCTGTGCAGGCACAGTTTTAAAAAGCCCTCCGCTGTAAGCCGCAGGCGGTTACAGGAGGCACAAAATTTATGCTCCATGGCGTCAATAAAGCCAATTTTTCCGGTAAAGCCTGGAGGCTGCACATACTCTGCCGGTCCCCAAAAACTTTCGCGGGCGGCAGTTTTTTCCAAGGGACCGAAAGCGGTTTGCAGGATGTTTTTTACTTCTGCCATAGGGATGCGTTCCAGTCCGGCTTCATAGGCACAGCCTACAGGCATGAGCGCAATAAAGCGGACGTTTATTTCTTCGTCGCGGGCAAACTCTGCCAGCCGGGGAATATCGGTTTCGTTGATACCCCGCAAGGGAATGCAGTTGATGCGGGTATGTTTAAAGCCCGCATCTTTTAACGCCTGTAACCCTTTTTTTACGGCTGTCAGGTCCTGTCGGCGTGTGAGACGAAAGAAGGTCGCCGCATCCAGGGTATCCAGGCTGACATTTATATAGTCCAGTCCGGCAGCTTTCAGTTTATCTGCCATTTGGGGCAGCAGTACACCGTTGGTGGTGAGAACGACTTTTTCGATACCCGGGACAGCTTTTAGTCTGTGAATAAGGTCTAAAAGCCCTTCCCGTATCAGCGGCTCACCACCGGTAAGGCGGATTTTTTTTGCGCCCAGACGGGCAAAGCAATGAACCAGCCGCAGGATTTCCTCATAAGAGAGGATATCTTCATGGCGCAGTTTTGGGATGCCTGCTTCGGGCATGCAGTAACGGCAGCGGAGGTTACAGAGGTCTGTTACCGAGATGCGCACGTACTCGATGCGTCTGCCTAAATCATCGTACATGCTCAATACCTCACTTTCCAAAGCTGCAGTTGGGATAATGGCAGACTGGGCAGTTCATGCAGAGACCGCCAGCGCCCAGTCTACGGATATCCCGGCGGCTGACCGGGATGCCTGCTGCCAGCCGCGGCAGAACGATATCAAAAATAGTAGTGGCGGCGTACATGACACAGCCAGGCAGTCCCAGAATGGGGACTTTTTTGGACTGGGACTGATAGTAGGCGAGCAGAAACATGGCGCCAGGCAGCACCGGGGCACCGTAGGTGACGATTTCGGCGCCGCTGGCTTTGATGGCAGCCGGGGTCCTGTCATCCGGGTCTACGCTCATGCCGCCGGTACAGATAATCATATCCATGTCCAGCTGTAAAAGTTCCCGGATGTGTGTCAGGGTGTGCTGGGGATTATCGTCTGTCAGGCGGTGTTCATGGATTTCCAGACCGTATTTTTGCAGTTTGGCAGCCACCACCGGGGTGAAGGTATCCTCGATTAAGCCCTTATAAACCTCATTGCCAGTGGTGATGACACCGACTTTTAAATGATGGTAGGGACAGAGTTCCAACAGGGGCTTGTCACCTGCTGTTTTACGTGCATGGGCCATTTTTTCCTTGGCGATGACCAGAGGGATTACCCGCATACCTGCGAGCTTCATACCGGATTTTACGGGCATATACTGGGGCAGGGTGGCGATGGTAATCTCATCTTGATCGTTAAGTGCATCCAGACGTTCAAGGTCAATTTTTAGCACGCCGTCATATTGAGCGATGAGTTCGATTTTTCCTTCCTTGGGTGCCGAGGCATGTATGCCCGGACCCTGACAGACAGCCCGCAGGATTTCGGCGGCATCATCTTCGTGGAGTATGTTTTCGTTGTTTTCCCAGACGAAGAGGTGCTCTTTGCCCATGGACAGGAGCACGGGAATATCTTCCTCGGTGATTACATGCCCTTTGCGGAACCGGGCATCCTTGGTGACTCCTTTGATAATCTGGGTGAGGTCGTGGCAGAGAATATGACCTATGGCTTCGGTGGTTTTTATTTCTTTCATGTTGTTTCTCCTAAAATCACAAGATTTTTTGCTCCTGCCGGGTCAGCCAGAGATTCATGGCAAGCACGAAGAACAGGGAAAAGATGACGAGACCGGCGGACCATTCACCTGCCAGGTCGTAGTCATTGGCTTGAACGGCGGCGTAGATGGCAGTGGACATGGTCTGTGTGCGACCGGGAATATTGCCGGCAAACATGATGGTGGCTCCAAATTCCCCCAGAGCCCGGGTAAAGGACAGTACCAGCCCAGCCAGTATTCCCTGCCGGGCATTGGGCAGGAGAATGTGCCAGAAAATGCGCCATTCGGATACGCCCAGAGTGCGGGCGGCGTAAATGATATTTCTGTCCAACTGCGCAAAGGCTCCTCGGGCGGTGCGGTACATTAAGGGCAGGGATACCACCACGGCGGCAATAACTGCTGCTTGCCAGGTGAATACCAGGCGGATATCCAATTGCAGCAAAAGCTTACCGATGGCACTGCGTTTGCCCAAAAAGAGCAGCAGGAAAAAGCCCACCACGGTAGGAGGAAGCACCAGGGGCAGGGTTATCAGGGCATCCATCAGCCCCTGCCATCTGCGCATTCGCACTACGCAGTAGGCCAGGGCAATGCCGCCAAAGAAGGTGATGAAGGTAGCGGTAAGGGCGGTTTTTAGGGTGATAATCAGAGGACTCCAGTCAGGCATCAGTGCACCTCCTAGCTATGCAGAAGCATCAGTTGTTCCGGGGGAAGGCAAAGGTAAAGTTCCCCGGCGTTTAATTCCTGCCAATGCTCCTTGGGCAGTTCCCAACGCAGGGGGCGGACGGTCTTTCCCCGGGGGCGCACCATGATGATGACGGAAAAAGTGTCCTCAATTACCCGTACAACTTCCATGGGAAAAACATTTTCCCCCGTGGGCGTTTTCTGTGCTGATAGAAAATGTGCCCGGATAGCGGTGTACTTTACCTGAGGGGAGGGGGCTGCCGTGGTCTTCAAAGTCAAATCCCAGTCAGCGGCATAGATGTGACAGTTGTCAATCCGGTGGGCGCGGGAAATGTTTTTGCAGCCAGTCAGCAGGGTAGCTGCCAGTGTCTGCGGATGATGAAAAAGGGATTTGGTGTCCTGGGCACGTTCCATTTGTCCCTGGCTGATGATGGCAGCTTTATCTGCCAGCCGGTAGACTTCCCCGCGGTCATGGGAAACTAAAATTGCTCTGCCGCCGTAAGATGGCAGGATATCCAGCAGTTCTGTTTCCAACTGCCATTTGAGATAACTGTCCAATGCTGCGAAGGGTTCATCCAGTAGTAACAGTTTGGCTTGTGCAGCCAGGATGCGAGCCAGGGCTGCCCGTTGCTGCTGTCCCCCGGAAAGGGCAGCAGGATAAGCGTTCTTCAGGTCATTGAGCTGGAATCTGCTTAATAGTTCCTGCAGTTTGGCAGTGCAGTCCGTTTTATGCCTCTGCATGACAAAGCGCAGATTTTCCGCAATGGTCATATTGGGAAAGAGGGCGTAGTTTTGAAAGAGATATCCGATTTGCCGCTGTTGGGGCGGCAGGTCTATCCCCTGTTCATGGTCAAAGAGAACTTTGCCGTCCAGTACAATGCGTCCCTTGTCAGGCCGTTCAATGCCGGCAATGCACTTTAAGGTCATGCTCTTGCCACAGCCGGAAGCGCCCAACAGGGCAAAGACCTCATCCTGTAAGGAAAATTCAGCCCGCAGGGTGAAGTCCCGCAGCTTTTTTTCCAGGGAAACAGTCAGTTCCATAAATTTCCTCACTTACAAACAAAACCGTATTTTGTGAATATAGACCTGCCCTGATTAGACGCAGCAAAAGCCAAAAAAGCCTTGGCTTCCGGCAGGTGACTGGTGGTTTTGATAACGGCGGCTGAATAGATAACAGGGGTATGGGAACCTGCCGGTGCCTGGGCTGCTATTTTTACCTGGGGGGCAATGGCAGCATCGGTGGCATAGACCACTCCGCAGTCCGCTTCCCCTGCGGCTACCCAGGTCAGTACCTGGCGCACATCAGAACCATAGACGGCTTTTGCCTGCACATCGGCGGCAATTCCCAAATGGCTCAGGATTTCTGCGGTATACTGGCCTACAGGTACGCCCCTGGGTTCTCCAAGAGCAATGTGTTTTAGTTCCGGGCGGGTGAGGTCAGCAAAAGCGTTTAAGTCAGTTTTGCTATCTTGAGGCACAATTAGTACCACGGTGTTTTCCCATAAATCTCTGCGGGTGCCCTCTGCCAGATTGCCGGATTCTTCCAGGGCATCCATCTGTTTTTGCGCAGCAGAGAAAAAGAGGTCTGCGTTGCCACCATTTTCAATGGCCTGCTGCAGAGCGCCGCTGCTGCCGAAGTTAAAGGTGAGCTGTACTTCCGGGTGCTCCTGCGTATAGGCTGCAGACAGTTCCTTTAGAACATCGGTAAGGCTGGCAGCCGCCGCCACATGCAGCTCCACAGTAGGTGATGTTTTTTCCGTTGAGGGCGCTGCAGAATTTTGCTTTCCGCAGCCAGTTAAAGTGAGTAGGGTCAGGATTGCCAGCAGCCCTGCTAAATATTTTTTCAAGGTAAATGCTCCTCATAAAAACAGACTATCCCTCCGCAAATGACAGAAGGATAGTCCTGTTTTGTGCATGAGAAATAGAACTATCTCACTCCTTTTCAAATACGGAAGGCGGCAGTGTTTCCCCTGTCACCCGGTGTTCATGACAAGTGCTGAACAGGCGCAGTACCATGGCGAAAAGCTTTAGGCACTTTTGCTCGGAGGGATATGTATATGACTTGTTCTTAGTTTAGCAGACGTTGGGGGGGTTGACAAGATGAACGGGGATTGTAGTTAGGCAGGCTAAAAATACTTTTGCATTTTGTGGCGGTGCCTTTGTTTTTAACCAGAAATATGATAAGATAAATGAGTATTGATAAAAACTGGCAGGAAATATGCCATATAGATAGGGGATAATCATTTTGCTTACACCAATGGACATACACAACAAGGATTTCAAGCGTAGTTTTCGTGGTTATAACGAGGATGAAATCGATGATTTCCTGGATAAAGTGGTAAACGATTATGAAAAGCTCTTTCGGGAAAATGATCGGCTGAAAGAAGAGTTGGACCGGGCTAAGAAGGATAATGAGCAGTATCAGCAGTTGGAGCAGAACTTGAAGGATACGCTGCTGGTGGCGCAGAAAACGGCAGAGGAAGTTACCAGCAACGCCCGCAAGAATGCAGAGGAAACGCGGGAGAACACCGCTAAGGAATGTGCCAATAAGGTGCAGGAAGCGGAGATGAAGGCGGCGAAACTCATCGAGGATGCGAAGACTAAGGCCCAGGTGATTGTAGCGGAGTACGATCGTCTGGTGCGTGAAAAGAATAATTTCCTGCGCAAGGTCAAGGTTACCATGGAATCGGAGTTGGCCATCATTGATGAAACCTTGTCGCAGCTGCCGGATCCCGAAAAGGAAGAACAGGAGAAGAAGACTGTGGGGACCCAGGCGGAAGCTTTGCAGAAAGCCGTGACGGAACATCAGGCTGTTCCCTATGAAGCGCAGGATTTGCGGGAGGAACAGGCAGCTGGAGAAAAGCAGGAGGACTAAGATACGTTGGCAGGGGGATTGTTTATTGTATTGCTGGCGTTAGACCAGTTCGTCAAAGCTTTAGTCACGTTAACCATGGTTCCGGGAGAGAGCATTCCCGTGGTCGGGGGCTTCTTTCATATCACTTATGTCCTGAATCCAGGGGCTGCTTTTGGTATCCTGCCCCACCAGAGTTGGTTCTTTATCCTGGCTGGCGCAGCAATGATTGCTGCTTTTTGCTTTTATTATCCCCGACTGAAACAACAGTGTGCGTACTTTCATTATGGCTGCATAGCTTTGTTGTCCGGCTCGGTCAGCAATCTTATTGACCGGGTGCGCAGTGGACTGGTTATCGATTTTTTTGACTTTCGGGTTTGGCCGGTGTTTAATATTGCCGATATTGCCATCGTTCTGGGCGTTGCCAGCATGATTTATGCCATACTCTACAAGGAAAAGGAAACGGATGAATAATATGGAATCTACGGTATATACAGCAGCAGAAAGTGGACAGCGATTGGATGTGTTCGTGGTGGGCTGCTGCCCGGAGCTTTCCCGCTCCCATGTGCAGAAGCTGATTGAACAAGGGGCTGTGTTGGTGGATAACCAGCAGCGTAAGGCCAATTTCAAGCTGCACGGCGGAGAGCAGGTGCAGGTGATTGTACCGAAAGCGGAACCCATTAACGTGGAACCCGAGGATATTCCCTTGGATATCCTCTATGAGGATAAGGACATCATTGTGGTCAATAAAGCGCGGGGCATGGTGGTGCATCCAGCTTCTGGCGTATATAGTGGTACTTTGGTCAATGCGCTGTTGTATCACTGCCAGGATTTATCTGGGATTAATGGGGAAATCCGTCCCGGGATCGTTCATCGTCTGGACAAGGATACCAGTGGTGTAATGGTCTGTGCGAAAAATGATGTGGCGCATCTTGACCTGGCTGAGCAGATTCGCACGAAATCCGCGCATCGTACATACTGGGCCATTGTTCATGGGAATATTAAGGAAGAAGCGGGCATCATCAAGGGGGATATCGGACGTCATCCCATGGATCGAAAGAAGATGGCCATTGTACGGGAAAATGGTAAGCCAGCGGTTACGCATTTCAAGGTGTTGGAACGGTTTGGGGCTTATACGCTGGTGGAGTGCCAGCTGGAAACAGGGCGTACCCATCAGATTCGCGTCCATATGACCAGTATCGGGCATCCCCTGGTCAATGATCCCAAGTATGGGCCCAAGAAGGCTTCACCTTTTGCCATCAATGGGCAGGCGCTGCATTCGCTGCGGCTGACGCTGATTCACCCCGTGACCAAAGAGGAAATGTGTTTTACGGCACCTGTACCCAGTGATATGGAAAAAATTTTGACCGGTTTGCGCAATAAGCGTTTGAAAGCCATGCAATAACAGGAGGCGAGTAAGATGGAATTTACCGATAAAACGGTCCTGATGGATAACGAGGGCATCCGTCGGGCACTGACCCGCATCGCTCATGAAATTGTGGAGAAGAATAAGGGCGTGGCGAATATCGTTCTCGTAGGTATCCGTACCCGGGGCGTGCCCATTGCAGAACGTTTGGCAGCCAATATCGAAAAAATCGAAGGGCAAAAGCCGCCAGTGGGAATACTGGATATTACCCTTTATCGAGATGATTTATCTACCCTCGGCTACCAGCCTGTCGTGCGGCCAACAGAATTGCCGGTGGATATCACGGGCAAAACGGTGGTGCTGGTAGACGATGTGCTCTATACGGGCCGTACCATCCGTGCTGCCTTGGATGCAGTCATTGATAATGGCCGTCCTAAGACCATTCAATTGGCGGTGTTGATTGACCGAGGCCATCGGGAACTGCCTATCCGGGCTGATTTTGTGGGCAAGAATGTGCCTACTTCTTCCCGGGAAGTCGTCAGTGTTCAGCTGGAGAATACCGATGCGGCAGAACAGGTAGTTCTGCGGGAAATAAAGGAGTAACGAAAAGTCCCTGACCTGTCGTGATGACGGATCAGGGACTTTTTAGTTCTTTTTGGGTTCCGGCAATAGGAAAGTGGCTGCGGCACAGCATAGGGAGATGATGAAGATGACCAGCATAACGGCGGCAATACCGTAGCTGTCGGCGTACCAGCCCAGAGATGGTACGATAATTCCCCCCAAGCTGAAGGAAAGGCCCAGGGTAACTCCGGAGGCAAATCCCAGGTTCTTGGCCAGATAACTTTGACCAAGAACCACGAAGGCGGCGTAGGGACCCTGCATGGCAAAGCTCATGGGAATCAGCATGGCATAAACGGCCCAGATATTTTGGGGAAAGACGATAATGGCCAGGCAGGGAACCAGCAGGCAGGCACCATAGCGCATGGTGCGCACATAGCCCTTGCGGTCAGCCAGCCAGCCACCAGCAAGGGTGGCTAAAACCCCGGCAATGGAGATGATGGAAAGGGTGGCACTGCCAACGGCATGACTGGCTCCCAGCACCTGAATGCAGAACAGGGGCAGGAAACTGCTGATGGCCGTGAAGAGGGTAGAACGAAAGACGATGACGATAAATAATCGGAAGAAGGCGGGCCAGTCATTTTCTCTGGGGGGAGCAGTCTTTTCCCTTTGCGTGGTCGTGGCCAGTTGACGGGTGGATTCCCGGCGAATAGCAGGGGCAGCAAGAGCAATCATAGCTGCGGTGAACAGGGAGGCGATGGCATAGAAGGCTGTGCCATGCATGCCGAAGGTGGTGACTAGGAAGACCAGGAGAAGGGGGCCTAAACCAAAGCCGCCATTGCCGCCTACACTGAAGATACTCATGCCCTGCCCCTTTTTTGTGCTGGCAATTGCGTTTACATTGCGGGCGGCTTCAGGATGAAAGATGGAACTGCCGATGCCCATCAAAGTGACAGCGGCAAAGATACTCCAATAGTTGGTGACAAAGCCCGTAATCCCCAGAGAAATTCCAGCCATCAGAATGCCCAGTACCATAAACCATTGCCGGGAGCCCTTGTCAGCCAGCCAGCCGAACAGGGGCTGAATAATGGAGGAAAGAAAGGAAGAGGCGAACATCAGGCCGGCGATGGAGGTGTAATCCATACCGTATTCGCTGACAAAAAAAGGCAGCAGGGCTGGCAGGGAGCCAGAGTTGATATCTACACTGAGATGCCCTGCGGAAAGCATATAGAGATATTTTTTATTCATGGGGTAAAGACTCCTTAAAACGATAATATTATTCTATTGTAACAAATATTTATGGATAAGGCAAAAAGGGCTCGTTTGTATTTCGGTGATTTATGGCGGTATAATAAGGAACAGAAATGGAGATGAGAAGATGCAGACAGTCAGTAATGTCTTAAATCTGGTCAAGCAGGCCATTTTGCCAGCTTTACAGAATGCCAGCCTTATCGTGGATGCTACGGCCGGGAATGGCAATGATACGTTGTTTTTTGCCGAGCATAGTCTAGAGAAGGCTAAAATCTATGTTTTTGATATTCAGCCGGCGGCGCTGGAACATACCCGGGAAAAGACGAGGGATTTTGCTGGGAAGATTGAATATATTTTGGGCAGTCATGAGCGGATAGGCGAAATGGTGTCTGGAGAGATTGATGTGGCCATGTTTAATTTAGGGTATTTGCCCGGGGAAGAACATGTGGTTACGACGAAGTGGGAAAGCACGTTAGCGGCAGTTAGACAGGTCTTGGATAAGTTGAGTCTTAATGGCGTCTGTGTGATTGTCGTTTATCCTGGTCATGAAGCAGGGGCTCAGGAGGCTGCGCGTTTAGAGGAGTTCCTGGGTACTTTGGCGAAGAAAAAATATACAGCTGGGCGCTATCGGTTAATGAATCATAGTCTTTCAGCACCTTATGCTTATGTGGTAGAAAAAGTGCGCTAAAGGAGCGAGGTTAGTATGTTTGATTGGCGAAGTAAAACGACGACGGTAATGTTAGGAATCCTATTGGCCCTGCCATTGCCGGTTTACGCTTCCGTACAGAAGGACGGAGTGCATATCACGGTGCTGCATACCAATGATATGCATGCCCGGGTACAAAATACGGATGATGAAGGCAAGACCATTGGCCTGGATTGGCTGGCTGGTGCAATCTGGGCGCAAAAGGAAGCCGATGAAGATACTTTGGCGCTGGACGCTGGGGATACTTTTCATGGGACCACCTTAATCAACATAAGCCGGGGCAGTAATATGGCTATGCTGATGAATCTCTCTGGTTATGATGCCATGACGCCGGGAAATCATGATTTCAACTTTGGCAGCCAGCGGCTGGTAGAGTTGGCCCGGATGTTGAATTTTCCGGTGTTGAGCGCAAATTTACTGGATAAGGATCAAAAACAGTACATTTTCCGTCCTTATAAGAGTTATGAATTTAACGGCGTAAAAGTGGCAGTGGTGGGGCTGACCACTCCGGAGACAGCGTATAAGACCAATCCGTTGAATGTGCAGGAAGTTTCCTTTACTAATCCCATCGATGCGGCTAAGAGCCTGGTGCCTAAGCTGCGGGCAACCCATGATGTCGTTATTGGCCTCATGCATATGGGGATTGATAAGAGCTCGGTGATGACCTCTGAGCAGATTGCCAAGGCGGTGCCAGGCTTTGATCTCGTTATTGATGGGCATAGCCATAGTGTATTGCCCAAAGGGCTGAAGGTAGGAAAGACCCTTATTTGCCAAACAGGGTGGCATGGTTATGCCTTGGGGCGAGTAGAACTGGTGGTAAAGGATCATAAGCTGCGGAAGGTGCAGGCCTCCCTGCTTGATCGTGAAGGCGTAGAAAAATTGGCGCAGAAGCCGGATGAAGGTGTAGCGCAGGCCCTGCAGGAAATCAATCTGCAGGTGGAGAAGGAAAAGAACACGCTGGTAGCAGAAAGTCCTCGCGAACTCTCTGCTGAACGGAAACTGGTGCGGACCGGCGAATCTGAATTAGGCAATTTGACCGCAGATGCTATACGCCAGGCTTCGGGAGCAGATGTGGCCTTGGTAAATGGCGGTTCTTTGCGGCATAGCTTGCCTCAGGGGCAGGTTACCAGGGGAGCGGTGTTGGATATCTTTCCTTTCAATAATCGGGTGGTAACGCTGGTTGTCGATGGCAAAACCTTGAAATCTGCCTTGGAATTATCGGTACAGCACTTGCCGGAAACTTACGGTGGTTTTCTGTGTGTCAGTGGGATGTCCTTTACGGTAGATGCTAAGGCTCCTCAGGGAAAGCGCGTTAGCGAGGTAAAGGTACAGGGAAATCCCTTGGTGGAAGAGAAAAACTATACGGTGGCTACCAATGACTTTATCCTTGCTGGTGGTGATGGCTATACTATGTTGAAAATGAAGGCAGCTGGGGATTATGGACCGGTGGAAGATGTATTCAGCAATTATCTGCGCACTAATGGTTTACAGGGCATTGAAGTTGGTCGTATTACAATGAAATAAGGAAAAATAAAAGGGCGTGTGAATTTGCAATTTATCAGGGAGTTCCTGCTAATGGTATTCCCTTCATGTGCAGTCAAGGGCGAGCGGGGGAGTAATTTTCTGTTTCCCGCTAAAACGCCCCCCTCGGAAAATAGAGCTGTCCAGTTACCTGCGCCGGGCAGGCCAACGGCGCGTCTTTCAGCGTATCTGCTTAGCATCTGTCTGCCGGGGCCGGCCTTCACTGCGTTCAGGCAGACGTTCCGAACAGAAAATCACTCCCCCGCTCACCCCAAAGCTAAAGCCTATGCAATTGCCACGAACGCGTTGCTCCCGTAACAAGAACATCGATGTACTTGCTGCTTATCACAACGAAAAATACACAATAGGCAAACGTAACTTAGGAGTGGAGGTGGTGATGCTTTTCGCCTTGGAAGGATTGTCCGAACGCAGTGAGGACTGGCCCTCAAAGGGGATAAGCTGGATACGGAGATGAACATACGCGCCGCCGGCCTGTTCGGCGCAGGTGGCTAAAAAGTCCATACATTTGCTTGTGGGCCATTTAGTGGGACGGCGAAAAGTATTACCACCTCCGTTCCAACTGAGCTGTAACAAAAAAAGAAAGAGCGCAATAACAGCGACAAACTGCAATTTGTAAAAATGTATGGATAAATTTGCAAAGACCCCCATAAGTTAGATTTCCGAGTCTAACTTATGGGGGTCGCTACAGTTTATGCTCATATAAGGGGATAGTTCATAGTCCCTTTTGATTTATGGGTTAAGCGTTTTCCCTGCGGAACTTATCCATGAATTGGGCGAGTTTTTCAGCGCCTTCGTAGGGCATGGCATTGTAGATAGAAGCCCGCATGCCGCCAACACTGCGATGGCCTTTGACGCCGCTGAGTCCTTCCTTAAGGGCTTCCACTACGAACTTAGCTTCCAGCTCCTCGCTGGGCAGACGGAAGGTAACATTCATAAAGGAGCGGCTGTCTTTGTCTGCATGGCCGCGATAGAAACCGTCGGAACTGTCAATGGCATCGTAGACTACGGCAGCCTTCTTTTCGTTGCGCTTAGCCATTTCTTCCAGCCCACCCTGGGCTTTTATCCAGGCAGCTACCTTGCCGACCATGTAGATACAGAAAGCCGGTGGCGTATTGTAGAGGGAATCCTTTTCCAGGAAGGTGCTGTAGCGGAACATGGTGGGCAGGGTCTGGGGACTCTTTTCCAACAGCTCCTTTTTCGCTACGACCAAAACCACACCAGCAGGCCCTAAGTTCTTCTGTACACCGGCATAGATGAAGTCAAATTTCTGGAAGTCCAGCGGACGGGAAAGCATATCGGAGGACATGTCTGCAAAGAGAGGAATACCATTGGTTTCCGGGATGTAATGGTATTCTGTGCCGTAGATGGTATTGTTGTAGCAGAGATGTACATAAGCCGCCTTAGGGTTGATTTTCAGTTCTTCCTGAATGGGAATATGCTTGAAATCACGGTCTTTGCTGGAAGCGGCAATTTCACCTACGCCCAGGAGTTCCGCCTCTTTATAGGCCTTAGAAGCAAAACTGCCGGAGAGCACATAACTGCCAGGATGGTCCTGACTGGCGAAGTTCAGGGGAATCATGGCAAATTGCTGACTGGCACCGCCTTGACAAAATAGAACCTCATAATCGTCGCCAAGTCCCATGAGTTCCTTGATGTCTGCTTTAGCCTGGGCATGGACGGCGGCATAGGGCTTGGCTCGATGGCTGATTTCCAGAATGGACATACCACTATCGCCAAAGTTCAGGAATTCGGCCTGGGCTTCTTTTAATACCGACAAGGGCAGAGTGGCTGGCCCAGGATTGAAATTATACACACGATTTGCTTCCATGAAGTACCTCCTAAACGAAATAAGCTTACAATGTTACATTCAGTAGATATTTTTTTCTATTTTACCCCTAATTTTTTATAAAAGCAAGGGCAAAAACAAATATTGTTTTTACAGAAGATACATATGGAATTGTTAAAAGGATTTATTTTACATATTCAGAAAAAATATCTTGACAATATGGGGATACAGTGATAAGCTAACATCAATTTCGAAAATAAATAAGAACAAACCGATGATGCGGAGATAACGGCGGCTACGTCTTTTCAGAGAGCCTGTGTTGCTGGAAGTCAGGCAAGAAACGAACTGTCAAATGGACCGCAGAGGGTGCAGTCAAATGGTTTCCATAAGGTAGGCCAGAGTATTCTGCAACGTCAGGCACGCGTCAGTGGTCGGGGATATGCTGGTATCCTGCAAAGAGCATGGCTTAAGCCATGAATCCAAGGTGGCACCGCGGATTGTGTAGCGCACTTTTCGTCCTTGATAGAATGGATAGTTCTGTCAAGGGCGTTTTTCGTTTGTTTGCCCATAGTTCCGACAGAACGGCAGTAAGAAAGGAGCAGGCAAGATGATTGAAGAAGCTATTGTAAAGATTGTGGACAAAGAGGATCTAACTTATGATGAGGCCTATGCGGTGATGAATGAGATTATGAGTGGCAAGACCAGTCCTACACAGAATGCGGCCTTTTTGGCGGCGTTGTCAACCAAAAGCGCCCGGGCAGAAACTACGGAGGAAATTGCAGGGTGTGCGGCGGCCATGCGTGACCATGCTACCAAGGTGGACACGGGGCTGGATATTTGCGATATTGTAGGTACTGGCGGTGACCATAGCCAAAGCTTCAACATTTCCACTACGGCCAGCATAGTGGCGGCAGCCGGTGGTGTGAAAGTGGCCAAACATGGAAACCGGGCGGCTTCCTCTAAATGTGGTACAGCAGATTGCCTGGAAGCTTTGGGGGTGAATATTCAACAGAGTCCGGAACTTTGCAAGAAACTGCTGCAGGAGGTGGGGATGTGTTTCTTCTTTGCGCAGAAGTATCATACTTCCATGAAGTATGTTGGTGCCATTCGCAAAGAATTGGGAGTGCGGACGGTGTTTAACATTCTGGGGCCTTTAACGAATCCTGGCATGCCTACCCGTCAGCTGTTAGGGGTTTATGATGAGTATCTGGTGGCTCCCCTGGCTCAGGTGCTCAGCAGCCTGGGGGTCAAGCGGGGAATGGTGGTTTACGGGAAGGATAAGTTGGATGAGATTTCCCTGTCGGCACCTACGGCCGTTTGTGAAATCCGGGATGGCTGGGTAAAGTCCTATACCATTAAGCCAGAGGATTTCGGTATGGAACGCTGTCGAAAGGAAGATTTGGTGGGGGGGACGCCGACGGAGAATGCCGCCATTACCCGCAGTATTTTGCAGGGGGAGAAAGGGCATAAGCGCAATGCCGTGCTGTTGAATGCAGGGGCTGCCCTCTATATCGATGGCAAGGCGGATACCATGGCGCAGGGAATCGCGCTTGCTGCTGACCTTATCGATTCCGGCAAGGCAATGAAAACGCTGGAAAAGTTGATTGCCGTTAGCAATCAGGCGGAGGCTGCAGCATGAATGTGTTGGCAAGATTGGCAGATTATGCCCGGGAACGGGTGGTAGAGGCTAAAAGGCGGAAATCCTTGGCGCAAATCCGTGAGGAAGCGTTGACACAGCCTAGAGGGGAGTTTGCTTTTGAAAAAGCCTTAAGTAAAAAGGGCCTTTCCTTTATTTGTGAGTGTAAAAAGGCGTCTCCTTCTAAGGGCCTGATTGCCCCGGATTTTCCTTACCTGCAGATTGCGCAGGCCTATGAAGCTGCTGGAGCGGATGCCATTTCCGTACTCACGGAACCACGGGAGTTTCGGGGGAGTGACCGATATTTAGCAGAAATTTCCGCCACTGTGAATATTCCCTGTCTGCGTAAGGATTTCACGGTGGATGCGTATATGATTTATGAAGCCAAAGTGCTGGGGGCTGCGGCGGTGCTCTTGATCTGTTCATTATTGGAGGAAGAAGAGATTAAGGCCTATATTTCCCTTTGCGATGAGTTGGGGATGTCGGCGCTGGTGGAGGCCCACGATGAAGCGGAAGTCCGCCTGGCTTTGCGGGCTGGAGCCAGAATCGTGGGAGTCAATAATCGGAACTTAAAGGATTTTTCTGTGGATATCCAGAACAGCGCCAGCCTGCGGGATTTGGTGCCGCCCCATGTCATCTTTGTGGCGGAAAGTGGTATCCGGGAGGCTGCCGATGTAAGAGCAGCTGTGGACATGGGGGCCAATGCTGTGCTGGTGGGAGAAGCCCTGATGCGGGCAGGAGATAAGAAGGAAAAATTAGCGGCGTTTTATGCCGCTGCGAATAGAGTAAAGGAGTGCTTGTCATGACCAATCCGCAGGGAAGATTTGGTATTCACGGTGGGCAGTATATCCCCGAAACCTTGATGAATGCTGTAATTGAATTGGAAAAAGCTTACAATCATTATAAAAATGACCCGCAGTTCCAGCGGGAACTGACGGAACTCTTAAATGACTACGCTGGTCGTCCCTCGAGGCTCTACTACGCTGAGAAGATGACGAAAGACTTGGGGGGGGCTAAAATCTATCTCAAACGGGAGGATTTGAATCATACCGGTGCCCATAAGATCAACAACGTGCTCGGTCAGGCACTGCTGGCCAAGAAAATGGGCAAGACCAGGCTGATTGCCGAAACCGGCGCTGGTCAGCATGGTGTGGCTACGGCTACAGCGGCAGCGCTTATGGGCATGGAATGCGTGGTCTTTATGGGTAAAGAGGATATGGAGCGGCAGGCACTCAATGTTTATCGGATGCGTCTTTTGGGGGCTAAGGTGGTGGCCGTGACCTCTGGTACGGCCACGCTTAAGGATGCGGTTTCCGAGGCCATGCGGGAGTGGACTACCCGCATCAGCGATACCCATTACTGTTTGGGGTCTGTCATGGGACCGCATCCTTTTCCTACGATTGTCCGCGATTTCCAGGCGGTTATCTCCCAGGAAATCAAGAGCCAGATGCTGGAGAAGGAAGGTCGTCTGCCCGATGCTGTATTGGCCTGTGTAGGCGGTGGTTCCAACGCCATTGGCAGTTTCTATCACTTCATTGAAGATAAGGATGTACGGCTTATCGGTTGTGAGGCTGCAGGCCGGGGCATCGATACATTTGAGACAGCCGCTACAATCAATACGGGACGGGTGGGAATATTTCATGGCATGAAATCCTATTTCTGTCAGGATGAAAACGGTCAGATTGCGCCGGTGTATTCCATTTCTGCAGGCCTCGATTATCCTGGGGTAGGGCCGGAGCATGCCCATCTTCATGATATTGGCCGGGCGGAATACGTGGCCATTACCGATGATGAAGCGGTGGAGGCCTTTGAATATCTTTCCCGCATGGAAGGAATCATTCCAGCCATTGAATCCAGTCATGCCATTGCCTATGCCATGAAGCTGGCACCGAAGATGACAAAAGATAAAATTATCGTCGTAACTGTATCTGGCCGGGGCGACAAGGATTGTGCCGCCATTGCCCGCTATCGGGGGGAGGATATCCATGAGTAATATTGCAAATGCATTCAAAGACGGCAAAGCCTTTATTCCCTTCTTTACCTGCGGTTTTCCCGATATGGAGACCAGTAAGGCTGCCATAAAAGCAGCGGCAGATAATGGTGCTGATCTTATCGAATTGGGGGTTCCCTTCTCTGATCCTACAGCCGAGGGGACGGTAATCCAGCGCTCCACATTAGGTGCTCTGCAGAATGGTGTCACCACCAACAAAATTTTCAGGATGGTGGAGGAACTGCGGCTGGAGGTGAAGGTTCCGCTGGTCTTTATGACTTATGCCAATGTGGTATTTTCTTATGGGGGGAAAGATTTTTTCGCTCGCTGTCAGCAGGTGGGCATTGATGGAATTATTCTTCCGGATTTACCCTATGAAGAAAAAGAGGAGTTTTTGACCTTAAGCCAGAAATATAACGTGGATTTGATTTCCATGATTGCGCCCACGTCCCATGAACGCATTGCCATGATTGCCCGGGAAGCGACAGGGTTTATCTATGTGGTGAGCAGTTTAGGCGTTACCGGGGTACGGCAGGAAATCACCACCAATTTGTCGGAAATGGTGGCGGCCATCCGGAAGGTTACCGATGTGCCCTGTGCCATCGGCTTTGGCATAGCGAACCCTGATCAGTCTAAAAAGATGGCCCAGATTGCTGATGGTGTAATCGTGGGCTCGGCTATCGTGAAATTGCTGGAAAAATACGGTAAGGATGCACCGGAATATGTGGGGGCCTACGTAAGGTCCATGCATCCTCGGAATCTGCTGTAAGTCCGTTATAACAGGCAGGAAAAGTTCCATGCTTATCAGGTGGGGAACTGGATAGCAAAAACAGGCAGTGGACATAGTTCTCGCTTAGTGGAAACGTCAAACGGATATTGTTTTGCCTATGGCAAAGATGGAGCAACGGTGTTATAAAGGAGCCCGGAGGCTGGCATATTTTTCCTAGGTTTGTCTAATACTAGGGAAAGTGTTCCGGTCTATGGGCTTAGCATGTAGTGGCTTTATAGGCTAAGTCAGAGGGAAAAATATGATTTCAAGGCTATATGGTTACAGATACTGCAAAATAATAACATAAAGCTGAAATAAAAATAAAACTTGTTTTTCCGAAAAATACACTTGCTACCATAAAGTGGATAAACTATAATGGAGTAGTGTTATTCTGATTATAAGGAGCGATGGAAATGAAGGTTTTGGCTGCTGATGGCATTTCGCCCAAAGGCATTGAGCTTTTGCAAAAGGAGTTTGAAGTAGATGTGCGGGATAAGATTTCCGCTGAAGAACTGTTGGAAGTTATTCCTCAGTATGATGCATTGATGGTGCGTTCTGCCTCTAAAGTAACGGCAGAAGTCATCAATCGGGCAGAAAAGCTGAAGATTATCGGCCGCGCCGGTGTGGGTGTGGATAATATCGATATTCCTGCGGCTACCGCCAAGGGCATTATCGTTATCAATTCCCCCGGCGGTAATACCATCGCTGCCACGGAACATACGATGGCCATGATGTTGGCCATGTCCCGCAATATTCCCATAGCCAATGAGACCATGCAGAAGGGCGAGTGGAATCGCAAGCAGTATGTAGGGGTGGAATTGCGGAACAAGACACTGGGCGTTATTGGCATGGGCCGTATTGGGTCCGGCGTGGCTAAGCGGGCTATGGCCTTTGATATGCATGTCATTGCCTATGATCCCTATATTAACGAAGACCGAGCCAAGGACCTGGGGGTAACGGTGGGAACTTTGGATGATGTTATCGCCCAGTCGGATTTCATCACCGTACATATGCCGTTGACTCCCGATACCAAGGGTATGATTGGCATGGAACAGATGAAGAAGATGAAGAAGGGCGTGCGGTTGGTCAACTGTGCCCGCGGCGGAATTATTGTGGAAGAGGATTTAGCCGAAGCCGTCAAGCAGGGAATCGTGGCTGGGGCAGCCATTGATGTATTTTCCAGCGAGCCGGTGGGGGCTGATCATCCCTTGGTTGGTGTACCGGGAATCGTACTGACACCGCATTTGGGAGCCTCTACTGTAGAAGCCCAGGTGGGTGTATCTTTGGATGTTTCTGAAGGAATTCTGGCTGCCCTCAAGGGGGAGCCGGTGGCAACCGCTGTCAATATGGCGCCGGTTTCCCCGCAGGTGATGAAGGTCATTGCGCCTTATCTTACGCTGGCTGAACGGTTGGGCGGTACGGTGGCATCCTTGGCGGAGGCGCCGGTCAAGAAAGTGGAAGTAACCTATAATGGTGAGATTACGGAAGTCAATACGGGGATGTTGACCACTGCTGTGGTGAAGGGCCTGCTGAATCCGGTTATGGAAAATGATGTCAACTATGTCAACGCTCCTGGGCTGGCTAAGGAGCGCGGCATTAAGGTGACGGAAGTCAAGAAGAAGGAAGCGGAGGACTTTGCCAATCTCATTACGGTGAAAGCGGATATTGGCGGTGGCAAGAGCCTAACGGTACAAGGAACGCTTTTTGGCAGTGAAGCCCGTATCGTCCGCATCAATAAATTCCGTGTAGATGTGGATCCTCAAGCACGCATCCTGGTATGTCCCCATATCAATAAACCGGGGGTTATCGGTACCATTGGTACATTCCTGGGGGTTCATGGCATCAATATTTCCGGCATGCAGGTAGGAAAGACCGAAGTGGAAGGAACCAGCCTGATGGTGCTGACGATTGATCATGATATTCCTGCAGCTGTGCTCAAGGACGTCAAAGGCATTGATGGTATCATTGACGCCAAATTGGTGAATTTCTATACCATCTGATGGGAAGGGTATAGTTTATAGGATTAAATAAAAGCTCTGTGTCGTATAAACACGGGGCTTTTTGTTTTCCTAAATTGGTATTTTGTATACGCATAGATAACATTCATACAATTCAGTAAACAATATAGTAAGTATACATGCATACAACTTGATAAAAGTGTAAACTTATGTTATTATAAATCCACGGTAGGGGGTGTTATGTATGTATACAAAGGAACTTTATGTAACAAGAATTAAATTAATTGCCCTGAGCCGGATTCGTCAGATTGTGGATTCGGTTAAGGCAAGACCGGCAGATTATCGCAAGGATACCCGGGATTATCTGGATGCCATGTATGAAGGGATTGCTTATATGCGTCCCGAGCGTCTGACGGAGATTGTCAATACCGTCCGCGAGGGCTATGCGGAAGCAGGAAACGAGGATGATGGCTATGTGGCCGATTCTTTGATGTCCATCGCATTGGCTGAATACCAGAATGAACTGGGAGAAGATAATATTTATGATTTAGGCTGGAATAGCTGGGTGGAAGATTTCTTCCGCACAGAAATTGCCTAAGGATAAGCAATCATCATCTTTTATACGAAAACTTCTGCTTTGAGCAGGAGTTTTTTTTATGCCCGCGAAGATTTCATGTACGAGAATAGCGGATAAAGGATGATGATTGTCTTATGCCAATGTACAGGAAACAGATTTTTGTCTTAATTATTCTTTTGCTGGCAATAATTGGTGGAACTTATTATGGTGCCTATCGGGAGAATTCTGCAGTTGTTCTGGATAATGCGGAACCGGATTCTGAAACTCTGCCTGACCGGGAGATAACTGTTTATGTTACAGGAGCGGTCAATAGGCCCGGGCTGGTAAAGATTGCAGAAGAGGCGCGGGCTGCAGATGCTGTCAATGCCTGTGGTGGTTTGCTGCCCACTGCAGATAGCGAAAAGGTCAATATGGCGCAAAGAATGAAGGATGGTCAGCAGCTCAGGGTGCCAGAAAAACAGGGGCGCAATGGTCAGCATGAGTCAGCGAAGGGGGAAAAAATCCGGGCGGATGACGAACGAATCAATATCAATACTGCAGATGAAAAGGCGTTGGATACCTTGCCGGGGATAGGTCCTGCCATGGCCAAACGGATCATTGAGTACCGGGAGACGGAAGGGGCATTTCAAGCCATTGAGGATATCAAAAAGATTCGCGGCATCGGAGATGCTAAATTTAACAAGTTGAAGGATAAAATTTGCATTTGATTTGTGGGATGTGATGGCATGAAAATCGGGCAGGACCAGGAAATATTTTTAGCAGGTTTGCTTTTGGCCTTGGGCACGGGGATTGTCAGTGCCAGTTTGTTGGTCTTGCCAGCGGGAATACTTCTGTCGTTGCTGCTTGTTATGCTGTTGTTATCGGTCTATGGCTGCTGGCAGGTGAAGAACTGGACGTGTCTGGTCATGCTGGCCGTTTGTTTTTTACTGGGGATGCTGCGTTTTGGGGCAGCGAATCATCTGTCCGAACAGGATATTTCGCATTTTGCATCTGAGCTGGTAAAGGTGGAGGGGATACTGCGGGAAGAACCCCGGCTTACGGAGGATTATGACGGCCAGAAAAAGCAGCGTTATCTGCTGGATATCACGCGTGTGAAGCTGTCGGGGAAAAATTGGCAAAAAGCCAGTGGCGGCCTTTATGTATATGCGCGCAGCCCTGAAGCTACTGCCGTGCAGATTGGCGATAAGGTAAGGGCCTCAGGTAAGGTCCGTATACCGCATGGTTACCAGAATCCTGGTCAGCTGGATACAAGGATGCTGCTTAAGTGCCAAGGTATTACGGCTTCCCTGTCAGTGGGCAAGCAGGGCATAAGGGTAGAGCATGAAGAAGTGGAAATTTTTTTCCGGAGCTTGGTGGAGATTCGCCGCCATTATCGTGAGAATATGCAAAAGGTTATGCCGAAGGAAGATGTGGCAGCGATCTTTGCTCTGCTCTTTGGAGGGTATGATGGGGTAGAATTAAGGTTGTTAGAGGCATTTACGACCAGTGGTCTTATCCATTTGCTATCGGTATCTGGCTCGCATATCAGTTTGCTGGCGGCTGTCATGGCAGGGCTGGGGAATTTACTCCGTCTGCCGAAGAAGGTCACGGCGGTGTTGGTGGTAGGGATAATTGTTATCTACAGTCTGTTGGCAGGGGCCGTGCCGCCGGTCATTCGTGCGGGGATTATGGGAGGGGTGGCCTTTATCGCTCTTGCTTTGGATAGAGAAAGGGATGCCAGGCGAATATTGTTGCTGACAGGATTGGGAATGTTGCTGGTTTCGCCTTTGCTGCTTTTTCATATCAGCTTTCAGCTCTCTTTTCTGGCTACGGCTGGACTGTTGTATCTGGCGCCTGTCTGGCAAGGCTTTTTTCGGCAGCGGGGCTGCAATTCTTATATCGCAGCGGGCCTTTCCATAACCTTAGCGGCACAGCTATCCACCTTGCCTGTGCTGGCTTGGTATTTTAATCAGTTATCCTTGTCTTCCTTATTGGCGAATCTTCTGGTAGTACCCTTGGTGGAGGGGATGATTGTCTTAGGGCTTTTTGCTGGTGCAGCGGCTTTTTTATTTCCCGTACTGGGGGGAATTGCCTTTGCCTGCGATAGTTTGATATTGGGGCTGGTGACGGAATTGACGGTAAAAATCGCTGCTTTGCCAGCCAGCCAGATCTGGATTCCAGCCCTGAATGGCGGCTGGACGGGCGTCTATTATGCCTTGTTGGGCTTGTTCCTGCTGCAGGATGAGCAGCGGCAGAAAATATGGGCCGCCATTAAAGCAGGCTGGAAAATGTTGGGAACAGTAATACTGGTGGTGTTTGTCTTTGTAATCAGCTGGCAGCTGTCTAAACCCCAGGAACTGCAGGTTCATTTCCTGGATGTGGGGCAGGGGGATGCGGCTTTGATTATCACGCCCCATGGACATGCCTTTATGGTGGATACGGGTGGTACAAGGGACGGGGCTTTTGACGTGGGGGCCAAGGTGGATGTTCCCTATTTATTGCATTATGGTGTCCGGCAGTTGGATGGTGTGTATCTTACCCATGCTCATGAAGATCATGCAGCGGGGTGTGGTTCAATATTGAAGAAAATTCCCGTTAGCCAGGTAATAACTGCTGATGAAGGGGTTGCTGAATATGCGCACAGCATGAGATTTGGGGATAATGATCGTTGGCTGCGTAAATTTCATCGAGCTCAGCAGGGAGAAAAGCGTACTGTAGATGATGTAACCATAGAAGTGCTTTATGCCCCGGAGGGAAATCATGGGGAACATAAGACCGGAAATGAAGCTTCCAATGTCTATCGAGTGTCTTATGGTAAGGCCAGCTTCTTATTTACGGGCGATTTGACCGTAGAAGGAGAGGGAGCACTTTTGGCGGCTGGAATCAATCCGCAGAGCACGGTGCTGAAAGTTGGTCATCATGGTTCGGATACCAGCAGTTCGGCAGCCTTTTTAGAAGCCGTCAATCCGCAATATGCGGTAATCTGTGTGGGAGCAGAAAACAATTTTGGCCATCCGAAAAAGGCTGTTTTGGAACGATTGGGAAAAATGCAGGTCAGGGTTTTGCGGACGGATCGGAATGGCGCCATTGTTTTTCGTACGGACGGTCAAAAAATGTGTATGAATTCCTATAGAGAATAGTGAGCAAAGAATCAGCAGCTAGGGGATTTTTGCGGTGCAGGGCAGGATTTTTCTTCTGTAGGTGGAAATATAAGCATAGTATTAGTTTGACAATTAGAAGGGATGATCGTTTATGACAGCAGAAGAATTCAAGAGTGCAGCAAAAAAGCTTGGCATTACGGAAGCGGCGGCAGATCAGGCCATTGAACTGCATGAGAAGTTCCTGCGCATGGGGATGACCCCTGCCAGCTATGAGGAGATACTGGCAGCAAAACAGAAGAAATCCTGTGTGGAAGTGTTTGAGGCGGCGTTGGATGTAAATGGCTGAGATAGAACTGAATAAAGAACAGCGGCAGGCAGTAGAGGAACTGGAAGCAAATATCTTGCTTCTGGCTCCTGCAGGGACGGGCAAAACCAATACCCTGGCCTGCCGCATTGCGCATATTATCGAGGAAAATCGTGCCCTGCCGGAGGAAATACTCTGCCTGACCTTTACCAATAAGGCTTGCCGGGAGATGCGGGAACGGGTGGAAAAACGGGCTGGCGATAATGGCAGCCGGGTGATGGTGAAGACTTTCCATGGTTTTTGTTATGAGGTAATCAAGACGGAGGCTAAGCGTCATTCGGATTTGTTTACGGATTTTACCATCTTTGATGAGATGGATTGCCAGGGCCTGCTTAAGGAAATCGTAGCCGAAGAATGGCCATTGCGGGCGGTACAAAATCTGGTCAATCAGTTGAAAGAAAAGAAAGCAGAATATGCGCAAAACAGCGGTAATCTGGAACAGGATTATACTGCCACGCTGAACAGACTGTGGCAAGAGGATTTACAGGCAATCAAAAATCTGGCAGTCGATGATTCCTATCAGTATCATCAGCGTCTGTTTGAGGGCTGGCAGCAATGGGGGGCGCAGACGACTGCCCTTTATGACGAGCGGCTTCATGAGCTTCATGGGCTGGATTTTACCGATCTTTTGGTACAGGTGGATGAACTTTTTCGGCAGGACAGTGTGGCTGCCAAATGGGCACGGCGTTTTGTTTACATTAACATCGATGAGGTGCAGGATACGAGTTTGCTGGAATACCGCATTATATCGCAGCTATTTGGGGCAAGTCACCTGCTTTTGTGCGGAGACTATTTTCAGACCATTTATGAATGGCGGGGATCTCATCCGGAATTGGTTCTGCGGCAATTTCAGCAGGATTATCATCCACAGCGTATAGTGCTTCATGAAAATTATCGGGCAACCCAGGTACTGCTCAATGCTTCTTTTGACTGGCTGAGGAATTCTTTTCCCGAGCGGGTGAATTTGCTCTATCCAGATGGCCTGCAGGCAGTGAGTCGTGACCTTGGCAATCCGATTGTCCTAAAGGGAGCAATGGATTTCAGTGAGGAGGCCCAATGGATTTATTATCGGATTCAGCAGTTGCCGGTGGAGGATTATGGCCGGGTCTGTATCTTAACGCGCAGCAACCGCTACAATAAAGAGTTGTCCGCTCATTTCCGCGCTTTGGGGCGCTTTGTACCGGAAAATGAGCGGTTGCCCTTTATGCTGATCGATGAACAGAAGTTCTTTCGCCGGCAGGAGGTAAAGGATGCTTTAGCGGTATTGAAGCTGGCGATGAATCAGCACGATGTGGCCAGTCTGGTGCGGGTATTGAATCGTTTTGCCCAGGGGATTGGCCCTGCCACCATCAAGAAGTTGTCCAGCGAGGAAATTCGCCGTTCAGGAATCCGCTTGACGGATTTTGTGGAGGAAAAGGCCCGGCAGTCTGGTGACCCCTATGGAGGACTGCTGGCGGCCTTGGCGGCAGAAAACGTTGTGGTCTTTGATGTGGAGTCCACTGGTGTGGATACTACCCGGGATGAAATCATCCAGATTGCCGGTATACGGCTGGATAAAAATGGCGGTGTCAGGGAGAGATTTGTACGACTGATTAAACCCTTGGCTAAGGTGGGGGATTCGGTCAGGGTACATGGATTGACCGATGATTTTCTGGCAGAGCAGGGAGAAGATCCGCGACAGGTTCTGCGGGATTTTTGTCAATTTGCTCAGGGGGCTGTATTGGTAGGACATAATGTTACCTACGATTTGCGCATCTTGGGCAGTGAGCTTTCCCGCCTGGATATGCCGCAGCTGGATTATCCGCAGTTTTATGATACGCTGGATATTTTTCGGCGCTTTTATCCCAACCTGCCCAACCATAAACTGGAATTTTTGGGCAAGTATTGTCAGGTCAGTCACCCATCATCTCACGATGCTCTGGACGATATTCTGGCTACGGCGGAAATCCTGCTCTATGCAGTAGAGCGGGATTTGCAGCCGAATGTGGAGCTGCGGCGCAAGATTATGGAGCAGTATGGGGGATTGTTTACAGAATGGGCCGTAAAGCTGGCAGAGGTTCGGAGAGAAGCTGCTCGTTTGCGTCCCTGGCAATTATTGGGAAAAATCGTGGTGAGCTGGGGGATGGATCAATACTATATCCGCCATAAGGAACCACAGCGGGTAGAGCATTTGCGCGATTTGTTCCGGCAGGCCAAGGAATTGGATGATGAAGCCATCCGTCCCTTGGATGCAATTGAGCGTTTTTTGCGTTATACAACGCTTTCCAACACAGAACTGGATACGCTGACCCGCCGTCGGCAGATTCCCATTATTACCATTCATCAGGCTAAGGGCTCAGAATTTGATTATGTTTTTTTAGCAGGCTTACAGGAGGGGAATTTCCCCGGTTTTCAGGCAGAGAAAAGCGGCCGTCTGGATGAGGAATTCCGGCTTTTTTATGTGGCAATGACCAGAGCAAAGAAACAGTTGTTCCTGTCCTGGTCGCAGACCATGTATGGTCATTATCGGCATATGAGCCGGATGGTAAAGAATCTGCCGCGCAAGTACCTGCAGAACAGCTGAATGAAATGATTGAACATGTATACATAATTATTTATTATTTCTGATAAATATAATAAATTTATGTACATTCAGCAAGGATTGTAGTATACTATTTACTGGTAGACACAATTGTATGAGTTTTATAGACAAAGGAGCGGTTACTTTGGCAGACATGAAACAGTATGTACAAGATACGTTAGACCTGATTGCAAAACGCGATCCGGATCAGGCGCAGTTCAAGAACACGGTGTCTAAGGTCTTGGAGAGTGTTGTTCCCGTGCTGGAAGCACATCCCGAGTTCAAGGAGCAAAAGATTTTGGAGCGCATCGTTGAACCGGAACGGGTGGTTACATTCCGTGTTCCTTGGCAGGACGATAAGGGCGAAATCCATGTGAACCGCGGCTTCCGCGTGCAGATGAACAGTGCCATTGGCCCATATAAAGGCGGTTTACGGTTCCATCCCAGTGTTAATCTGGATATCCTGAAGTTCCTGGCCTTTGAACAGGTGTTTAAGAATGCACTTTCTGGTCTGCCCATCGGCGGTGCTAAGGGTGGTTCTGATTTTGATCCCCATGGCAAATCCGATAACGAGGTTATGCATTTCTGCCAAAGCTTTATGACGGAACTTTACCGCCATATCGGTCCGGATGTGGATGTTCCGGCCGGTGATATCGGCGTGGGTGGCCGTGAAATCGGATATCTCTATGGTCAGTATAAGCGTATCCGCGATAGTTACGATGCGGGGGTACTGACAGGAAAACGTGTGGACTATTGGGGTAGCCTGGCTCGTACCGAAGCTACTGGTTATGGCCTGTTGTACTTTGTCAAGAATATGCTGGATGCTAAGAAGATCAGTCTCAAAGATAAAACGGTGGTGGTATCTGGTTCTGGCAATGTGGCAACCTATGCCATCGAAAAAGCCCAGGCTTTTGGTGCAAAGGTAGTCACCTGCTCCGATTCCAATGGTTATGTTTACGATCCCAATGGCATTGATCTTGATGCGGTCAAGGAAATCAAGCAGGTCCGTCGCGGGCGCATTAAGGAATACGTGGCAGAGCATCCTCAGGCTGAATACCATGAAGGCTGCAAGGGCGTATGGACTGTGAAATGCGATGTGGCACTGCCCTGTGCAACCCAGGGAGAAATCGATCTGGAAAGTGCAAAGGCGTTGGTGGCTAATGGTGTTATTGCTGTGGGCGAAGGTGCCAATATGCCTTCTACGCTGGATGCCATCGCCTATTTTCAGCAGAACAAAGTGCTCTTTGCTCCAGGCAAAGCGGCCAATGCCGGTGGTGTATCCGTATCTGCTTTGGAAATGGCCCAGAACTCTGAGCGTTTGCAGTGGACTTTCGAAGAAGTGGACGGCAAACTGCAGGATATCATGGCGAATATTTATAAGAATGCCAAGGCCAATGCGGAAAAATATGCGGATCCGGATGATTTGGTAGCTGGTGCGAATATCACTGCCTTTATCAAGGTGGCTAATGTTATGCTGGCACATGGGTTGGTTTAACTAGAATATGCAGGATGGATTGGCCGGTTATTTTGACCGGCCAATTTTTTAATCGTTTTTTAATGGAAAAACTTTTTTGAGTACGCTATAATACTAAAATAATCTTAATCTAGAGGTAGGAACTTTGAAATTTGGCGAGTTTATGGCCAGTTTGCAGAAGGCGGAAATAAGGCATGTCTATCTGTTGGCTGGTGAGGAACATTATTATATTGAAAAGGCGCAGGAGCGAATCCTTTCACGGCTGTTTGCAACCCAACAGGAACAGGGGAATGCAGTACAGAAATTATCGGGAGTTATTGATTCCGATGATTTGGTGGGACTTATCGAGACGGCGCCTTTTTTTTCCAGCAAAAATGTGCTGCTGTTGCAGGATAGCAGCCTGTTTAAGGAGAAAAAAGGGGAAGAGGGGGATTCCTCGAAAAAAGCAGGGAAGGATAAAAAGCTGGAACGGTTATTGGCACTGTTAGCGGATATGCCTGCGTACAGCTACGTAATCTTTATTCAAACCAGCAAAGCCGATAAGCGGCGCAAACTCTATAAGGCCGTGGAAAAGTATGGAGCAGTGCTGGAGGCGGAGGCGATTCGGGCCTGGAATATCAACGACTGGCTGCAGGGGAAACTTCAGACGCTTAACAAGGATATGGACCGGGAGGCAATGATCTATTTTAGTGGTGTGGTCAGTACCATGCAGACGATTTCTCTGGAATTTCTCGACAGGGAGTTTGATAAGCTGGCTCTTTTTTCCCAGGAGCGGCGTATAACCCGGGCTTTGCTGGAAAAGGTCTTTGCCGGTCTGCCGGAGGTATCGATTTTTGCCCTGCTGGATGCCATCAGCGAGCGCAAGGCCAAGAGAGCGTTGCAGCTGCTGCGGAGGCAGTTAAATGATGGTACTTATTTTACGGTTATCCTGGCACTTTTGACCAGGCATGTGCGGCAGTTATGGCAGGCACAGGTCCTGCAGCAGCAGGGGATACGGGGGAAGGCCTTGGCTAAGCCGCTGGAGCTGAATCCCTTTATCGCTGAAAGGTTAGGTCGGGCTGCCATGCAGTTTCCGGCTGTTGTGTTGAAACGCAATATGCTGGCATTGATTGATGCCGATTATTTGTTGAAGACGGGACAGGCAGGAGAAGAGGTTTTAGAGCACGCAGTGATTGACTTATGCCGTGGTGAGGCATGAGAAAAGGAGCGTATGTTTTATGGCTGGGGAGAAGATCAATCAGCTAAAACGCAGGGTAATCCTTACGGGAGTAAGGCCTTTTTGGGATGGGCAGCTAGAACGCTTATTCAGCAAAGAGAACTGGGAATTCTTTCAGGAAACGGAGAGTCTGGACCGGACGCGGGAAATGCTGCGCATCTATAATATCCCTGTACTGATTTATGTGTGGCCAGCGGAACGGCAGGCAAAAGAGCGTATTAATGCCCTGCAGCACCTGGCAGATATTCTGGCCTTGGCCTATGAATATGCAGTGGAGTCCGTGTATTTCATTTCTACGGCAGCTGCGGTTCAGGGGGATAGGGCAAAGCGGGCTGCTGATGGTATGGCCATGGTGGCAGAGAAAGCAGTCAAAGCTTGGTCGGAGTGGGCGGTAATTCCGCTGACCATTATCCGTTTGCCAGAGGTTTACGGGCCGGATAGCGGGCCTAGAGATGGGCTGGTGGCCCGTACCCTGTATGCCAGTTTGAAAAAAGAGACTTTACCCCGTATGGACGATGAAACAACGCCACGGGATTTTTTATATTCAGCGGATGCAGTCTATGGCATTTATCGGGCAGTAGCCCGAAAATGCCAGGGAGAAGAGCTGAATCTGGGGACTGGTGAAGGGTTGACGGCAGGAACCTTTGCAGAATGGGTCGGGAATGTGACGGAATTGCCAGGGCTTTATGATGCGGCAGCAAATTATAAGGATTTTCCTTATGTGCAGCCGGTACTGGAGAGTAAAGGGGCCCAGCGCGAATTGGGCTGGCAGTTGAAGTATAGTCGTCAGGAAGGGCTGATGCAAACCTGGAATTTCATTCAGGCTAAACTGGAAGCTGATCGGTTGGAGGCAGGAAAGCGGCGCCAACGCTTTAAGTGGCAGGCCCTGCGCAGGAAGATTGTTCCCTATGCGGAAAATGCTTTGGGGGCAGTTTTGATGACAGGGATTGCATATTGGCAACAGGGGTCGACTGTAAATCCGCAAATTCAGCTGGATGTGAATTTTGTCTATATCGGAGCGATGGGATTGCTCTATGGCAAGCGGCAGGCTTTTATTGCCATGGTTGTGTCAACGGTTATATTTATCGTGGCTTCGTTGGCGCGGGGCGCGGAGCTCATTTCTTTGACCTATGTACCGGAAAATATTCTGCATCTTACGGCCTATCTTTTTACAGCGGCCTTAACGGGGTATTTTGCCGATGCCCGGCGATTTGAACAGGAGTATATGGAATGGCAGAAACGCCAGAGCCAGGAGCGGCAATCCTTTATGCGGGATCTTTATGAGGATAACTTGGCCGTAAAGGATAAGTTATATCGGCAGATCGTAAATTCGGATGATAGCATTGGGCGGCTGTATCGCATTATCAAGCGGCTGGATAGTGTGGAACCGGAAAACATCTTTACCCAGGCTGCAGTGGTAACCGCGCAGATTCTTAACATCGATGATATTGCCATTTATGTGGTGGGGGCAGATGCACATTATCTACGGCAAAAGGTACGCATAGGTAAGCTGGCAACAGAACAGCCTCGCTCGTTGCGGGTGGACCATTACCCCTATTTGCAGAATCTTCTGCAGGATCATGCGATTTTTGTCAATAAGGACCTGGTCAAGGACACGCCGGATTTGGCTGCTCCCATTATCCATCAGGATAAGGTCATTGCGGTCATTACCATTTTTGGCTTGGGGTTTGAGCAGTGGAGTCTTTATCAGCAGAATCTGTTGTCCATTACGACGCGGTTGATTTCCGCCTCTATGGGCAGGGCTTATCGTTATGAGCAGGGCGTACAGGAAAAACGGTTTGTGGCAGGAACTCGTATTTTACGAGCGGAAGAATTCCAAAAAATCATTTGTGAATTGGAAAAGCGGCGTAATTTGCAGGGTGATTTTCCTGTGTCGGTACTTAAGGTGGTTATGGATGGTCTGGATTACGAAGGCTTAGATGGGCGACTGGAGCATGTGATTCGCAATGAAGACTTTGTGGGGGTAGGCAGTGATGGTGTTTATATTCTGCTGCCAGATGCAGATCGGGCGGTTACGGTTATGGTACAAGAGCGTCTGCAAGGGGTTGGCTTGACAACGGTCATTTGTGAGGCGGTGGGCTGATGGATTTTTATGCACTTCTTTTTCTGCATGCGGCTTTGACCCTGGCTTATGGAGCAGTTAATTTGTGGCGTAGACCGCGTTTACATGCGGTGACGGAAACCATTCTTGTCTTTGCGATTCCTTTTTTTGGCGTGCTACTGATGGTGAGCTATCATCTGGGGTGCTGGCTGTTGAAATTGAAAGGGCGGCGGGAAATCGAAGCGGAAAAGGAGGGAGAAGCGTTCTTTCAGGGAACGCTTCTGGATGAAGATATTATTCCTCTGCATGATGCTTTTTTAGTGGAGAATGTGCAAAAAAAGCGGCAGTATTTCACTGGGGCCATCAAGCAGGCGGTGGTGGATAATGAAGGTATTTTGCAAATGGCTATGCATGACCGGGACCGGGAGATTGCCTATTATGCGGTAGCTCTGTTGACAGCGCGTATGGAAAAAATGGAAAATGAGCTCTTTTCGCAGGCAAACCGGATTATCAGCGGTGTAGGACAGGAAAATTTGCCGCAACTGGAGGAATATGCCCAACTGCTCAAAAGTTATTTGGAGCAGCGAAAATTTATCGACCATGTGACCTTTGAGAAAAAGCAGGGAGATTATATTGGGTTACTGGATTATCTGAAAAAGATGCGCCCCGACAAATTGGAGTATTATACCGAAGAGATCCGCCAGTTGTTGGCTACAAAGAATTATACTGCGGCCGAGTTGGTCTGTGCAGAATTGAAGGAGCATTTTCCCCAGCATGAAGAAAGCTACATGATGTATATACGTCTATATCAGAGCTGGAGAAAGCCGAAAAAATTACAACAGAAAATCCAGGAGTTGAAGGCCTGTCCCATTGAACTATCCCAGGAGGCGCTCCAGGCTATTCGCTACTGGGATAAACAGTTGCATAGATATGGGGAGGCAGAGGATGGATAAACGTGGCATTGTGGGCATTATTGTCCTGGTTATCCTCTTGGGGTGTTTTTTCCAGTTTAGCCGGATGGATGGATTTCTGAAACTAGACTATTTTCGTAATGTTAATTTTATTCCGCGCCATATCCTTAAGGGGAATTATACGGAAGGGGATAGGGAGAAATATCTGATTCTTTATGATCCGCGGGACGTACCCAGCGTATTTGCCAACCATCGTCTGCAATGGCTGCTGGAACAGCAGAAAAAAGAAGCCATTTCTTATTCAATAGATGAAGAAATGGATATTGATGCATCTTACCGTGGTGTCCTGCTGGCTGCCAGCCGCTGGGAAAAAATAACGGCTCTGCAAAAAATAGCGGCTTATACAGCGCAGGGGGGGACGGTGGTATTCCTGATGCATCCGGAGCTGGAAGATGGCGGTGTGGTGCCATCGCTTTGTCAGGAAATGGCTGGCTTTACTGTGGCGGGAAAACAAAAAAGTGTGCTGGGCATTCAGCTGAAGACGGATTTTCTCTTTGCCGGCAAGGGCTTTTCCTTTGGGGAGGGAACGCAGTATCACACCGATACGGTGGCGGTAAATCTGGAGCAGGACGATGTTGTTCATATCGCTGCCCTGGATGGCAGTCCGCTGCTGTGGGAACATGCGTATGGTCAGGGGAAATGTCTGTGTTACAATGGTGCTGTGCGGGATGACAAGACCAATATTGGTGTATTGACGGCGTTATTGGCTCATTGTGGGGATGAAGGCATCTACCCGGTGGTGGGGACAAAGCTGTTCTTTATCGATGATTTTCCGGCGCCGGTTCCCGAGGGAAATTTTGACAAGATATATAATGAACTGCAGGTCGATACTGCGGATTTTTTCCGTCATATTTGGTGGCCTTTCATGCGGGAATGTGCGGATAGATATGCGTTGAAGTATACGGGACTGATTATTGAATCCTATGGGGATCAGGTGAAGGGGCCTTTTGTGCCGACTCAGGGGCGGCAGGCTCGGGATAATTTAATCGTCTACGGTCGTGAACTCCTGGATATGGGAGGTGAATTGGGGCTCCATGGCTATAACCATCAATCGTTGGCTCCGGCAGGATACAATCAGGATGTACTGGGCTATGTGCCTTGGGAAAGCAAGGAAGACATGGTGGCGAGCTTGCAGGAATTGCGCCGATATGTCAAAAGTGCTTATCCGGATTATGACTTTCAGTCCTATGTTCCCCCTTCGGATATTTTGAGCCCTGAGGGCCATGAGGCGGTCAAAGAGGTATTCCCCGAACTGAAGGTTTATTCTTCCCTATTTGATGGCCTGTATACCGAGCGGGGCTATTATCAGGATTTTGAGCGCAATGAGGATGGCACCTATGAGATTCCCCGCTTTTCTTCTGGCTATGCTCCAGGCAGGCAGAACATGTGGGAAAACATCAGCGCCATCAATTATATAGGTGTTTTTTCTCATTTCGTACATCCCGATGAACTATTCTATGAAGAAAGCAAGGATTTAACCTGGGCAATGATGGTACATGGATTTCAGAATTTTCTTGAGGAGATCAATGATCGTTTTGGCTGGCTTCGTCCCGTTACGGATTCGGAATGTGCAGCATATTTTGCCGATTATTTGGATATGGATTATCGGGTGACACGGGAATCCGATAAAATGATCCTGAACTGTTGGAATTATCATTATCCACTGCGGTTTGTACTGCGTACAACGCGGACTATTGCAGAGGTTACGGGGGGAACGGCAAAGAAAATCGGTGATGATGCTTATCTGATTGAAACGGAAAAGCCGGAAACAATCATTAGCTGGGAGGAGGATGACAAATGAGAATCTGCTTGCTGACAGAAGGTTCTTATCCCTATGTGGTAGGAGGTGTATCTTCCTGGTGCCAGATGCTCATACAGGGCCTTCCTCAGCATGAATTCTTCATCTATTCCATTGGGGCTGAAGCCAGGGATAGAGGAGCTTTTAAGTATAAGTTTCCACCTAATCTGAAGGGGGTACAGGAAGAATTCTTAGATGAGATTTTAGAGCAGCGTTCCCAGGGAATGCTGGAAAATATTCTGACGGCAGAAGAACAGGAAGCCATTTATGATTTGGTCTTGGGCGGAAACCCGTTGGACATCCATAAGCTGGCATCTATTTTCCGCAAGCGTCACCGTTTTACTGGTGCCTTGGATATCTTCATGTCCAGTGACTTTTTTGATATCATCCAACGTGTATATATGGAAAAATACAGCTATCTGCCCTTTACGGATTTTTTTTGGACCATCCGATCCATGCTTTTGCCCCTGCTGTACCTTTTGCAGCAGGATTTGCCTAAAGCCGATGTATACCACAGTGTGGCTACGGGATATTGTGGTGTGATTGGAGCCATGGCAGCGGAAATCTATCATAAGCCTTTTATCATCACCGAACATGGAATTTATTCCCGGGAAAGGGAAGTGGAAATCATCAAAAGCGATTGGGCTAAAGGGGATTTCAAATCGGTTTGGATTCAATACTTCTACAATCTGGCTAAACTATCCTATAAGACTGCTGACCGGGTGTATACACTTTTTGAACACAATGCAGAAATTGAGCAGGATTTAGGTTGTGCGGCACATAAAATCGGCATCGTACCCAATGGGGTTCATATGGAAAGATTTGCCCGAATTGGGGAATTGCAACAGCATGATGGTCCTCTTGTCCTGGGCGCTATCGTACGGGTGGTACCCATCAAGGATATCGTAACGCTGCTGCGGGCCTTTTTCCTGTTCAAGGAGGAATTTCCAGATGCCAGGCTGGTGATTATGGGGGGATATGATGAGGATCCGGACTACTTTGCCCTGTGCCAGCAGACGGTTTCGATGCTGGGGATAACCGATGTGGAATTCGCTGGTTCGGTTAATGTGGTGGAATACCTTCCGCAGATGGATTTCCTGCTCTTGTCCAGCATCAGTGAGGGACAGCCATTAGCCGTGCTGGAAGGCTTTGCTGCGCATCGTCCCTTTGTAACCACAGATGTGGGTTGCTGCAGGGAACTCATCTATGGAGACAGCAGCGATTCGTTGGGGGTGGCAGGGGCTGTGGTAGCTCCCATGGATTTTGAGGCCATGGCCCGGGAAATGATTCGTTTGGGAAGGGATTTTGCACTGCGGCAGCAAATGGGGAATATCGGCTACCAGCGTGTCCGGCGCAGTTATACCTATGAGCATTTCATAGCCCGCTATCGGGAAATCTATCAGATGTACGTGCAGGAGGCATAGAGAAAGTGGCAGGCGTAGGTTTTGAGTTAAAGAAATTGTTTACGGCCCGCACTGCAGCCGGGCATATAAAGGCATATTCCTATTCGGCCATCATTACCGCCGGTCCCTTCGCCTTGATGACCAGTATGGTACTGGCGGTACAGAGTATCTTCGCCTGCTATGGCGTTGCGGAAGAGGCCAGTCAGCTCTATGTGGCCTCCGTGGTCTATGCTTTTGTCTTTTCGCAGATTTTTTCGGCAGGATTTATCATGGTGCTGACCCGCTATTTAGCGGATTCGCTTTCCGTGGGCAGACTTGCAGATATTACGGCATCGCTGTTTGGCATGGGGGCAATTCTTATTGCTTTAGGAGCAGTGGCGGCGGGGCTGTTCTTTTGGGATAAACCTTTGCCGCTGTTGACCAAATGGCTGGGATACCTGTTCTTTGCTGAATTGCTGCTGGCCTGGACGGAAAGTGTGTACCTATCCGCAGTAAAGCGCTATTCCCGGTTATTGTGCAGTTATCTGGCGGGGGTATTGCTCAGTATCTTTTTGGTCTGGCTATTGTTGAACAACAGCGGCCTGCAGCCTGAACAGTCTGGACTGTTGGCGATGGATGTGGGGATGGGCGTCATTAATCTGCTCTTTTTGCTGCATATTACCAGTTATTTTGGCACGGCGCAGGGGGGACAGAACTTTGCTTTTTTGCCTTATTTTGAACGGCACTGGCGCTTGTTTTTTACCGCAACTTTTTATATGCTGGGTCTCTTTCTGCCCAATGTCATCATTTGGCAGGGAGAATGGGGGACGCTGGTGGGGGGGACCTATCGGTATTCGCCTGTTTACGATGTGGTTACCTTTTATGCTTTCCTATCGATTTTGCCGCTGATGACTATGTTTGTAGTTACGGTGGAAACGAATTTTTACGAGCGTTATGCCCATTATTTTTCCTATATTACCCAAAAGGGGAATTTCCGGGAGATTGATGATGCCCGTAAAGATTTGCTGCATACCCTTTGGTTTGAACTGCGCCATATCGTTGAGTTTCAGCTGGTGTTTACATTGGTGGCATTGGCCGTGGGCAATTATTTGCTCAGCTGGTCTGGGATTACCTACAATCAGGTGAATATGTACAACGTATTGCTTTTTGGCGTATTCTTTACAGGACTATTGCAGTTGGTGTATATTTTGTTGGTTTATTTTGATTATCAAAAAAGTGTACTCAGTCTGTCGGCAGTGTTTTTTCTGGCCAATCTTATTTTTGGCCTATGGGGGCTATGTTATGGGGGGGCCTATAGTTATGGTTTTACCTTTTTTCTAGCGGCGGCCCTTTCCTTTATTTGGGCTTTTCATAAGCTTAATTATTTTACGCAGCGAATAAATTATCTGGTATTTTGCTCCCAACCGGTGTTTTATCGTTCTACGGAGGGGCCTTTGACTAAGCTGACCTTATGGCTCTATGGGGATAAGTATGTAAATTTGGAAACGGTAAGGGGCGATGACCATGAGAACAAGCCGTAAGGCGCGGCTGCGGCTGGAAGAAGAGGCGCGGCAGGCAGAGATAGGCCGGCAACGCTGGAGCGGTCTGGCCTTTCGCTTAAGCCGCAAGCGCCGGCGGAGATTGGTCAGGATGCAGATGGGGGATGAACCCAGATACAAACGGTTCGTCCTGCAGAGTATGCGCATGACACGCGGCCGTAAGCGAAAAATGAGAGATGAAGCAGCCAGACGGCAGATGGCCCAGGCGGCTTCAATCAGTACTTTGGCATTGCTGCCGCCGATAACTGGAGAAGCATCGGCAATGGGCAATGCCATGAATGAGATTCCTGCTGTTTTTGCGTCCCTGCGCAATGAACGCAATCGAATAAGGGATTTTCATGCAGCCCAAAAGAATGCTGCTGAAGCGGCTCAGGCACTTATTCAGGCCAGAAAAGATCTGCAACAGGCAAAGGAAGAAAAGGCGGAGGCCGAGGGTAGTTTGGCGGAGGCGTACCAGAACCTGGAGAAAGCAAAGCTGAATCTTCAGCGCGTTGCGCAGGAATTAGCCAATGCACAACTAGAAAGTGCTCAGCGTACCAGAGAGGCCATTGCAGCTCAACAGGCCGTGGCTGATTTTGCTCCTCAGGTCTGGTCACAGGAGGGCGTGGTGCAGGATGCACAAAACCGTCGCAGTAATACGCAGGAGGCATACAATCAGTTAGGCCAGAAACTGGGGCATTTGCAGGATGAAAGCGATGACCTGGAGGAGCGCATCCGCAAAGCCTGGGAAAGTGTTGGCTATGCACAGAACCGGCTTAATGATGTCATGGCTATGGTGAATCGTGTGCAGGCAATCAACCCGGACCAACGAGCAGAGGAACTGCAGTGGCAGGCGTATGAGCATCAGCTGGAATCACTGGATGGTGAGGTGGATGCGGCAGAAGCACTCCTGGACTCCCTCAATAGCCAACTGGAGACGTTGGAGGATGCCAAGAGTGAGGCCGAGGATGCAGAACGGGAAGCCAGGGAACTGGTTAAGGATTTGACCAGAGAACAGAATGAAGCGGCAAAGGATCTGGAAGACAGTAAAAATTATGCAGTTGAGGCAGAAAATTGGCAGGCTGAGACCAGACAGGAGTTGATGAATGCAGAAAAGAATTTGCTGGAGACCCAGAACTGGCAGGAAAAGGCTGCTTATGAATTAGCTCATTTTGGCGAAAGCAGAGGGTTGGGCACCGGCTTTGAATACTATAACTGGCATGGAGCAGGATTGCCCGCGGGCCATCAGCTTTATCAGCCTTGGGATTTTTATATGACCGAGAAAAAATGGGATTTTTCTTTATCCACAGGCTGGCTGATTTCGGATACTGGCCTGAAATATGGTCATGTCAGCGGCTGGACCGATACGACCTTAGGGATTACCTATAAAAATCATCATCAGATCAATGATGTACATTATAAGCTGGATATCAATGTGCCTACGGGTGTACAGGATGCGCATCAAAATGCCATGATGGCCGACAATTTGGCGGGCTTTAATTCGTTTAGTGAAGGCTGGCAGTTTACACCGGAAATAGAGGCAACACATCGGTTTACGGAACGGGATAGTCTGACTGGCCGATTGAGTTATACCTTTAGAAGGGGATATGGTTATCGAACCAAGGAGGAGGATACCAAGACGGGAAGTACCTATCCGGATGTCTGGATGGCCTTATCTCCCCATAATCGATTTCGGCAGGAAGTAGAGTATCGGCATATTGGTGACCAGCAACAGCTGTCTGTCAAATTCAGTCATATCAACGCTGCCCGTACAGATTACTGTACTCCGTACAGCAGTGGACGCTATGAAGACGGGGAAGATTGGACCTTGCAGCTTTACGGCAGTTATGATATAGATGCGCGCAATTCCTGGCAGTATTACCTGTGGGGGAACTATCAGGCTGGCGATACAGGAGGGACACACCGCTATTATGGCGGCTTGGGTTGGACGCATTGGTTTGATCGAAAACAACGGGGCTACGTGTTGTTCAGTTATGGTGAGCGTCATGGACAAAGCTATAACTGGCGCCTGAAACATTGGGATGGTGACAGGCATATGAAATCTCTGGTTTTGGGCTATGTTTATCATTTGGATGACCGTTCGGAATTGCATGCAAAACTGGAACGGTACAATATTCAGGGCAGTCCTTCTGATTCCTATCATGGGTGGAAGATGAGTTTGTTGTGGAACAAATCCTTTTAGTCTATAGAGAAAATACGCCCCCTTAGCGGGTATCTGATTCGCTAAGGGGGCGCATTTATGTTTCCTGTGCTTGAAAATATTGATAGACATCAATTACATCGAGAAAGGCACCATCGAAGCCGGCCGCAAGAATTTCGTCCAGATAAGAATGGGGCGATCCATAGAGGATATGTTTCCATCCAGGCAGCCAGAACTTTACCCGATAGTTATCCTGCCAATCGGCATTAGGATTATCCAACCAGACAGGCGGCTCTTTCTTCCATGTGGATTGCCAGTATTTACGATAGGTTTCGGCCTCCCCCACACTCATATAGGCAAGGACTAAGCGCCGTCCTCCGTTGGCTTTGTATTTTAGCTTTTCTACCTCGGCAGGAGTCAGGAAATCGCTTCCTGCATAGAGGTCAATAATCAGCATATCGTAATCCGTAGCTTGCAGACTGGCCAGGTAGTCTGCAGGAGACGAAAATTTATCCGGCGTAAGGAGAATCATATAATTCTTTACATCGTTCAGGCAGGTAACGTCCTGATTGTGGATAGGGGAGGCAGGATAGGGGGGCAGATGATCTAAGTTGCGATAAGGGGTGGCTAAAGGGATATAACCTTTGGCCAGGCTCTTTTTGCTTGCCTGGGCTGCCTGGTCGGCGTCTTTCACGTAGTCCAATACAAAGATGGGCAGCCCCCCTTCCCTGGCTGCATCAAGGGTTTGCAGGAAAAACGCATTTTCTTCCGGGGGTGTTGGGGCACCGTCTTCCATGTTGAATCCATAGTAGACCGATTCGGCAAGCTGCCCATCTACAGCCTGCAACATTTTGCCTACGTTTTCCGAAGTATTGCCATCTATGGGCAAATAAAGAGAAGAGCCGCCATTGGCTAAGAGTTGAAAGTGAGGATTGCGTTTATGGGCGTAGTCGTGCAGTTCGCCCAGGAGTTCCACCATTGCGGTGCCATAGCGGGACGGGGCGGCGGCAGCTTCGCCGCCAGATAAGGGTGCAGTGCTAAAAGTCAGGATTCCCAGGCCGAGGAAAAGACGCTGCCACCATGTCTTGTTATTGTTCATCAATAGACACCTTCCTTTGGGAAAGAGACGATATTTGCTTGATGTGAAATTATAGCATTTTTAACCGTTTGGGGCAAGGTATATTGCGGGGGGACTCGTGAACTGCAAAGCGGTTAAGCCGGATTGACGGTAGAAAAAAAGCAGTGAGTGCGCTATAATCGTAAGTATATGTCTGGGTCAGGTATTTTTCTGTGGCAGAGTCATTCTGTTATGGGGCTAAAAATAGAGAAGGCAGGGGAAGGTTTTGTTGGAAATTATTTCACATCCTGTGGTGCTTTTGGCATTGTTGGGGGTATTGGTACTGGCAATTGGTCTAATGCGTGTGCGTCATGAGGCCTTTGACACGCATACGCTGGTCACCTCCGCATTATTGTTGGGGTTATCGGTGGTCTTGCATCAGCTGCAGCTCTTTCATTTTCCGCAGGGAGGGAGTGTGACAGCGGGCGCTATGCTGCCCTTGATTTTAATCGCTTATCGCTTTGGTATGGGAACTGGTGTGCTGGCAGGTTTTGTATATGGCATGATCAATATCGTGCAGGATCCCTTTATCCTGCATCCTGTACAGGTGTTGTTTGATTATCCCCTGCCATTTATGGCCATGGGATTGGCAGGGCTCTGTCGCGATAATCTGTATTTGGGGTCGGCACTGGCTTTCGGCGGGCGATTCCTGTGCCATTTTATTTCCGGGGTGGTGTTTTTCGGCAGCTATGCTCCGGAAGGGATGTCTCCGGTGTGGTATTCGCTGATTTTTAATGGTTCCTTTTTGTTGACGGAATTTGTTATTTGTTGTATCGTTTTGAAAATATTACCGGTCAAACGGTTGGTGGATAATATACTGCCGACACATTCATAAGCAAATCCCCCTGGACGTTTGTCCAGGGGGATTTGCTGTAACAATGATTACAGCAATATGGACTGAAGCCTGTTACAATGAATAGGAATATAGTTATGGAGGCGGTAATCTTGAGTAAATGGGCGGTAATTTATTCGTCTGTGACGGGAAATACGAAAATGATTGCAGAGGCCATTGCCGAAGCGGCAGAGGAGGCGGATGTATTTCGGGTGCAGGATGCGCCGTCGGATTTGTCTGCCTATGATATCGTTGCCATTGGTTATTGGCTGCGGCTGGGACAGCCTGACCCCTTGACGTTGAAATACCTGAGCAAAATCAAGGATAGCAGGGTGGTGTTTTTTCAGACCCATGGCACGGCGCCTACCAGTGAGCACGCCATTACTTCCTTTGCCCGGGCGGGATATTATTTGGGAGAGAATTGCGAGATACTGGGGACCTTTGGTTGTCGGGGCAAAATCAACCCGGCTATGCTGGAGAAGCGTAAAAATGCCGGCCCTGATGATCCCCATGGTGGAGCAAAGAGCCAGGAGCGCTGGAAATTGGCGGCTAGTCATCCCGATGAGCAGGATTTGGCCGATGCCCGTGATTTAGTGCCTCGTATGGAGCGCAAACTGGCGCTGAAAAAGAAATTTTTGGCCAAAAAAGCGGCTAAGTTGGCGGCTTTGCAGGAAAATAAAAAGAGTTGATATAAGCATAGCAAGAAAACGGAGCGGAGTCGTATAGGCTCCGTTTTTCGTATAAGGGAAGTATTTCTGGCATGACACAGATAGATGAAACACAACAAAGCGAGGATAATTCGCTTGAGCAGAAGCGTTCTGTTTAAGAAGTGTTACAATGGGTGATTTGACTTTTTGTTGTTTTTAGCGTATACTAGCTTTTGTACGTTAGCACTCGCAGTGAAAGAGTGCTAACCAATTCGGAAATTGATATTTTTTATAAAGAGGGGCGTTAACACATGGCTAAAGAAACCCATGAATTTCAAGCGGAAACCAAACAGCTTTTGGATTTGATGATTCATTCCATCTATACGAATCACGAGATTTTCCTGCGAGAACTGATCTCCAATGCGTCGGATGCCATTGACAAGGTGCATTTTGCCAGCCTGACCAACCGGGATATCCTGGAGGGGGATGACAGCTACGAGATCTTCCTGGAACCGGATAAGGAAAATCATACCCTGACCATTCGGGATAATGGTATTGGCATGAACCGCCAGGAGGTTATTGAAAATATCGGTACCATAGCCAAATCTGGCACCAAGGCCTTTATGGAACAGCTTAAGAAGGCTAAAGAAGCCAGTGAAGGCGGTGAAGGGAATACCGATAAGGAACTGATTGGTCAGTTCGGTGTTGGTTTCTATTCGGCCTTTATGGTGGCGGAAAAGGTGGTCATTGAAACCCGTAAGGCTGGCGAAAAAGAGGGAACGCGTTGGGAGTCTGCTGGCGATGGTTCCTATAGCATTGAGGAATGCGATAAGGATAAACGTGGTACCAGCATCACCATTACCTTGGGGAAGGAATTCTTCGGTGAAGAAGCAGAATCTGACTTTACGGACAATTATACGCTGGAACGTCTGGTAAAGAAGTACAGCGATTATGTGCGTTATCCCATCAAGATGAATTTTGAACATGAGGAAACGCCGAAGGATGAGGATGGCAAGGAAATCGAAGGTGCTGAGAAAGTCAAGACCATTGAATGCCGTACATTGAACTCCATGCAGCCACTGTGGACGAAGAATAAGTCCGATATCAAAGAGGAAGAATACGACGAGTTCTTCAAAAATCAGTTCCATGAGTGGGAAAAACCCATGGAAGTGTTCCATACCAAGGCTGAAGGTTCTGTGGAGTATACAGCGCTCTTGGCCATTCCATCCCGGGCTCCCTTCAATCTCTATCATACGGACTATGAACCGGGCGTACAGCTCTATTCCCGTCATGTGTTCATCATGGATAAGTGCAAGGACCTCCTGCCGGATTACCTGCGTTTTATGAAGGGGCTGGTGGATTCTCCGGACCTGTCCCTCAATATCTCCCGCGAACTTCTGCAGCAGAGCCGCGAACTCAAGGTTATCGGCAAGGCACTCGAAAAGAACATCCTCAAGTCCTTGGCGCGTAAACTCAAGAATAAGCGTGAGGACTATGAAAAGTTCTGGAATGAGTTCGGCAAATCTCTCAAGATTGGCGTTTACAACAGCATGTATGCTGGCAGCGACACCATTGACAAGCTTAAAGACCTGCTGCTCTTTATGAGCTCCAAGGAAGGAAAGCTGGTTACGCTGAAAGAATATGTAGAGCGTATGCCGGAAAGCCAGAAGAAAATCTACTATGCTACAGCTAAGGATAAGGAGACCATCGAACAGCTGCCGCAGATGGAAACCCTGCGGGATAAGGGCTTGGAAGTGCTCTATCTCCTGGATCCGGTGGATGAATTCTGCATCGAAACCCTGCGGGAATACGAGGGTAAGAGCTTCCATTCCATCAGCCGCGGTGATTTAGACCTGGATGATGCGGAAAGTCAGGAAGTCAAGAAGGAAACGGAAGATATTCAGAAGAAAAATGATGATCTCTTGAAGGACATCAAGGAGGTTTTGGGGGAAAAGGTGGCGGATGTTAAGGTTTCTGCCCGCTTGAAATCCAGTGCTGTCTGCCTGGTGGCTGATGAAGCTGGTCCTTCCTTGTCAATGGAACAAACCTTTGCTGAGATGAACAACCCCATGTTCAAGGCTAAGCGGATTCTGGAAATCAATCCGCATCATGAACTCTTCACGCGTCTGCAGAGCCTGCATGATGGCGGCAAGGATACGCCGGACTTCAAGGATTACTGCGATCTGCTTTATACCCAGGCACTTCTGATTGAAGGAATTCTGCCGGAAAATCCTGTGGACTTTGCCAACAAGGTTGCCAAGCTCATGGCAAAATAAGCTTGGCAACGGATTCTAGGTGTACAACGACGGTTTTTCCCTGCTGAATATGGTGCTACAGGCTTAACTATTATAAATTTTATCGCAAATGACTGGTCATGGATTTGGCCAGTCATTTTTTCATTGGTTTTTCAAGAAAAGATGCTTATAATAGATATGGATAAAATTTTTGGAGGTGCGGTTATGCGTGTTTTATTGGCAGAAGATGACCGGCGCTTAGGCAAATTAGTGAAATACATGCTGGAGCAGAATAAGATAAAAGTGGATTGGGTGACCAATGGTAGTGAAGTGTACGAGTATGCCATGTATACCGATTACGATATTTTGATTCTGGACTGGATGATGCCAGGAGAAAATGGATTGGATGTGTGCAAGCGGCTGCGCAGCGATGGGTATGCCAAGGCTATTTTGATGCTGACAGCCCGGGACTCTGTGGAAGACCGGGTATCCGGTCTGGATGCCGGGGCTGACGACTATCTGGTGAAACCCTTTGAATTTGCAGAACTCATGGCGCGTTTGCGGGCTTTAGGCCGACGCAGTACCCAGCAGATTCAGCAGGATAAGGTGGAAGTGGGAGACTTTACGTTGAATCGTACGACTAAGGTCCTGAAGAAGAAAGATGAAGTTATCCAACTTTCGCCGCGGGAGTTCCAGATTTTCGATTTGCTGGTGCAGAATCTGGGAATTGTAGTGCCCCGGGATATCCTTTTGGACCGGATTTGGGGGATGGAAGCGGATGTAAGCTCCAACAATATTGATTCCTACATCAAGATTTTGCGGAAAAAACTGGATTTAGGAGATGGAGAAACTGCCATTAAAACCGTCCGGGGTATTGGCTATAAGCTGGAGGTCGGTGGACAGTGACCGAAAATCTCTTCGGTAAGAGCCGAAAACGCCTTACCATGCTGTATTCCCTGGTGATGATTATCTTCCTGGCCATCTTGATTTTTGCCATGCATCAATCCATGGACTGGTCAATCCGCTCGGAGCAGGCCCGGGAACTTTGGGATACGGCCGATAACGTGGCGGAAGCTCAAAAATATCTCAATCAGCATCCGGAATTGGTGATTGATGATACGCTGGCTTATAAGAACACCAATGACCGATTGTTTTTCTATGTGTTTGATGAGGATGGCCGGCTGCTGAACTTTTCCCGAGCGTCTTTTCGCATCGAACCATTCATTCTCGATGTGATGTCTCAATGGAAAGCCCCTGAAGGGGATGTGGTGGTGGTGACTAAGCCTAAGGAGAATGGGCATAAGTCAGAAATCATGATGACTACCCAGAAAATTACCGAAGCCGATGGCAGGGTGCAGATGGTCTATGTTGGCAAGGATGTCACGGCCTTATATAATGGCATGGAAAAGGCCACGTCCATTATGGCAGGATTGGGGCTGCTGGCGCTGCTGATAGCCACGATGATGGGGCATATTCTTTCCGGCAAGGCCATGGGGCCTTTGAAGGCGGCTTATGAGAAACAGCGTCAGTTTGCCGCCGATGCTTCCCATGAACTGCGGACGCCGCTAGCAGTGGTCATGGCTTCGGCAGAAATCCTGCAGAATGACCCGGAAATCAAATCGCCCTTTCTGAGGCAGGTGGTTGAAGACGTTCACGATGAGGTCAAGAAAATGACCAAATTAGTCAGTGATTTGCTGGTGGTAGCCCGCAGCGACAATAAGGCTTTGAAATTAAAACCAGCGAAGTTTGATTTGGGTGCAGTGGCGGCTCAGACGGTCCGCCTGATGCAGCCCTTAGCTGAACAGAAGAACATCCAGGTGGTGGCGGAAAATCTACCGAAGACCATCATTCATGCGGATGAACAGAAAATTCGCCAATTGGTGCTTATTCTGGTGGATAACGCCGTAAAATATACTCCGGAGGGAGGGCAGGTCACAGTGGAACTCCGTCCCGCAGAGAAGGGGAAGATTGCCTTGGCGGTGCAGGATAACGGTATTGGCATTGCTAAGGAGGATCAGGAAAAAATCTTTGACCGCTTCTATCGAGTAGATAAGGCCCGTTCCCGGGAAATGGGAGGCAATGGTCTGGGACTGGCCATTGCCCAGGAAATCGTGGAGCTTCATCACGGTTCCATTACCATCGATAGTGAACTGGGGAAGGGAACAACCTTCCTGGTGATCCTGAAGGCCAAGTCAAAGGGCAGAAATTTGCATATGTTTTAATTTTGTAATGAATTCATGCAGGAGTTTTGTAAAAGGAAGCGAATAAAGATAAATAATGAGGAATAGTTTCCGGGGGGATGCGTATGAAACACTCGGGCCTGGATGAACGGCTGGATTCTATTCTGGTGCGGGCGGCCATGCGGTTGGAAGAGCGTATGCGGCTGGCATATTTCCGCGGGAATCTGGTTAAGTATTTGGAGCGTACTGGTCTGGCAAAATACATGGATGAAGAAAAACTGCTTAAGGGCAGTTTGCTGGATTTGCAGGATGATGCGGCAGTGATTATGGCTTACCGCTTGCGTAGAGCCCGCAGCCGCGGCTATTTGAAGGAAGCGTTGGATGAGCTCAATATGGCGGAACTCCTGCAAAAGGAGCCCCATATCACAACGGTGGTGCCCTCCAGTAAGCGGCAGCCGGAAGTCAAAAGAGTGCAGCTGCAGATGGTCAAGGGGGAAAATAAATCCTCTGTACTATCGGAAGAGGAAAAAAAAGAGCTATTGAAAAATTTCAAAGTGATCAAATAAAAAATGCTGACAGATTTTCTGTCAGCATTTTTTATTAAAGGACTTTTTCCAGTTGGCGGGAAATTTCTGCCAGCTGCGCAGGCGAGGGGATATTCATCATACGAATTTTATCCAAAATAAGCGTAAAGCCCATGGCTTTCAGTTCTTCCTCAATCAGGCCGATGCTTTGCCCGCCCCAACCATAGGAACCAAAGGCAAAGGCTTTTTTATCCTTAGGAGCCAAGCCCTTTAGATAACAGAGGAAACTGGCTATGGTGGGCATCATCTGATTGTTGATGGTGGGGGAGCCTACAGCCAGATATTTGGCGGTTAGGATATCGGTGACGATATCGGAAAGATGATTTTCCTTGATGTCGTAGAAGCTGACGGGAATGTTTTTCTGGGCAAAGCCTTCGGCAATGGCCCGGGCCATCTTTTCGGTGGAGTGCCACATGCTATCAAAGACAATGACGGCTCGTTCTTCGCAGGAATTAGCGGACCATTTCTGATAGTAGTTCATGATTTCCTGGATATAGGAACGCCAGATGACGCCGTGACCTGTGGCGATGAGTTTGATGTCCAGTCCGCCTAGTGTCTTTAAGGCCGTTTGAGCTTGCCGGCCATAGAGCATCAGGATGTTGGCGTAGTATTTCTGACATTCATACAGCAAAGCAGCCTTGTCCACTTCATCGTCAAACCGTTGATTGGAAGCCAGATGTTCGCCAAAGGCATCGTTGGAGAATAAAATTTTTTCTTCCGGGCAATAGGTTACCATGCTATCAGGCCAGTGCAGCATAGGGGTGGGCACGAACTGTAAGGTGCGCTGGCCGATGGAAAGGCTGTCTCCTGCTTTGACTCCTTGATAGGGCAGGTCACCGTAATGGCTTTTTAAGCCTTTTTCACCATTGGGTAGGCTGGTGATGATTTTTGCCTTAGGGCATTGAGACAGCATAAAGGGGATTGCTCCCGAATGGTCCGGCTCCACATGACTGGAGACGATATAGTCAATTTGGGCAGGATCGATGACGGATTTTACCCGGGCCAGCAGCTCCGAAGCAAAGGTTTCTTTTACGGTGTCGATCAAGGTAATCTTGTCATCCAGAATCAGATAGGCATTATAGGTGGATCCGCGTCCTGTCTGATAGCCATGGAAACTGCGCATGGACCAGTCAATGGCACCTACCCAGTAAATTCCCTGCTGGATTTCAATTGCTTGCATAGTGGTCATTCCTTTCTATTGTGGTTAAAACCTAATTCGTTATTTCGGCACCTGTAATGTTTTTCCTGCCTGCTAAAGGAATTGGGGCGGGGAAAGCAGAATTTTATTACATACGATAAAATGAAATGGGGAAGAACAATGCGCCATACATTTGCAGGAATGACCAACAGACAGAAATTAACTGCGGCGGGAGTGTGTCTATTGCTATTGGTTGTGGCATTCTATTTTTATATGGGCAATGAGAAGAAGCGGGAACCGGGAGTGCGCCGTGGCATGGCAGAAGTGCAGGTACAGGAAGTGGTGCGTGCAGATATGCAACGTCATATCGTGTTGTCTGGTCAGACAGTGGCCGATGCCAGTATTGATCTGGCACCCAAATACAGTGGCCGTATTGCAGAGGTTCATGCGGATTTGGGGGATTGGGTGGAAGCAGGACAAGTGCTTATGGTACAGGAGTTGGAGGATTTGGATATTTCCATTGCCCAGAATAAGGCAGCTGCAGGAGCCGCCAGAGCAGATGCCCGGGAAGCGGCAGCAACTTACAATGCCAATATCATCAGCAGACAGAATGCCTATGAATTGGCTAAGGCTAAGTATGAACGACAGCAGTATCTCTTTTCTATCGGCGCGATTTCGCAGGATACTTTGGATAGTATGCAGGCTGAATACAGTGCAGCCCGGGCGGCATATGAAGTGCTGGCTAATCAGGTGTCGGACGGTGAACCGGCGGCAGTGGAATCCAAGGAACTGACAGCTGTAAAGCAGGAACGGGCCACAGAAGCCCTGCAAAAACAACGGGAGGATATGATTCTTCGGGCACCGCGCAGTGGTGTAATTGCCTACCGTAACGCGGAGGTGGGAGCACTGGCTTCTTCGGGAAATAAGGCCTTTACCCTGGTAGATAATGGTCATATTGATGTGGATTGTACTATTGGTGAACACGATGCAGCTATCTTACAGGCTGGTATGGCGGTTCAGGTTACTGTTGATGCTTTGGGAAGGGACTATACAGGCAGAGTCACTTTCGTGAGCCCTGCTATGGAAGAGAATAGCAAGAGTTATAAGGTACGCATTTCACTGGATAATCTGGACGCTTCGGTGAAGGCCGGTCTCTTTGCCCATACGACGGTGGATATCCTGCAACGGCTTCAGACGATATTCGTTCCCCAGTCAGCCGTATTGTCCCGAAATGGGGTGCAGTATGTTTTTGTGCTGCTGCCGGATGGTACAGTGGAACAGCGCACGGTGAGGATTGGCCTTATGAATGACGAGAGTGAGGAGATTGTCGAGGGGCTGGCCGTAGGTGAAAAACTGGTGTTGAATAATCAGGATAAGCTGCAAACGGGAATGAAAGTTAAGGTGACAGAATCATGAACATCACCCGCTTATCCATCAATCGCCCCGTGGGCATTTCCATGATTGTGGCCTTTTTTGTGGTGCTGGGGCTCTATAGTTATTACCGCATTGGTGTGGAACTGCTGCCTGCGCTTAATACACCATATGTGACCGTGACGGTGAAATATCCCGGTGCCAGTGCTGAATCGGTGGAACAGGAAATCGTAAAACCTGTAGAGGATGCGGTGTCTTCTGTGTCCAACGTGAAATCCATTACATCTGTGGCCGGTTATGAACGGGGCCGGGTGATGATGGAACTGAATTTTGATGCGGATGCGGATATGGCGGCCATCGAAGCGACGAAAAAGGTGGAGGCCATTAAGAACAAGCTGCCAGAGGAAGCAGATGCACCTGTAGTCATTAAGAGAGATATCAATGCCAAGCCCATTATGGAATTGGCGGTTATGAGCCAGCAGGGCCTGGGAGCCACCTATGCCATGGCGGAAAACGTCTTTCAGGATGCTTTGCAGCAGGCTGGCGGCGTATCGGAAATCGAACTTCATGGTGGCCGGGATAAAGAAGTAGCAGTGGAAGTGGATCGGGAAAAACTCGCTGCATATAAACTGAGCCTGCCCCAGATCGTCCGTGCGATTCAGAACGAGAACCAGCTGCTGCCGTCCGGTCCTGTCTACACGGAACAATCTAAATCCGATGTGCGGGTGGTGGCCGAGTATCAGCAGGCCAGTGATATTGAAAAAATCCGCATTGCCAACGGGACAGGGGAGTTGATTCCCCTAGCTGCAGTGGCTGCGGTAAAAGAGCAGGATGCCCGGCAGGTCCGTTATGGACGGCTTAATGGAGAGCCGGCAGTCAATGTGCTGATTTACAAGAATAGTGATGCCAACGTGGTGGAAACGGCGGAAAATATTCTGGCAGCTGTGCAGAAATTGCGCCGGGATTATCCGGATTACCAATTCGTGGTGGTGTCCAATGATGCCGATTATGTGAAAACGGCCCTGCACGATACCATGGGAACCTTGGTGGAAGGGCTCATTACCACAGGACTGGTCCTGTTCTTATTTCTGCGGGGCTGGCGTTCTACCGCTGCGGTTATGATTGCTATTCCCACATCGCTTATTTCCACTTTTTTCGTTATGTATTTGGCGGGATTTACCTTTAATATGATGTCGCTGATGGGCATGACCCTTTGTGTGGGCATATTAGTGGATGACAGCATTGTGGTATTGGAAAATATTATCCGCTATCTGAAAAATGGTGTAGAACCCGAGCTGGCTGCAGAACGGGGACGTATGGAAATCGGCATGGCGGCTATTGCCATTACCCTCTGTGATGCGGCGGTCTTTATGCCCATTGCCTTTATGGAGGGGATAACAGGGCAGTATTTCCGTCAGTTCGGTTTGACCATCGTCTTTGCCGGAGCCTTTTCGTTGTTTGTTTCCTTTACCTTGACGCCGATGCTGGCGGCTAGGTTCTTTCGTAAAGGATACCATGTGGATAACCAATTCCTTTGGCAGTTTATGGATAAGCTGGAAGAACGGGCTGTAATCTTGTATCGACAGCTGTTATTCTGGAGCCTGGAACATCAGAAGAAACTGCTTTTGACCATTCTGGCTGTATTTGGGGGGATTATGGCTATGGTTCCCCTGGGGATGGTGGGGATGGAGTATATGCCTCAGACAGATGAGTCCAGCTTTACCATCAATATTCAGTGTCCGGTGAGGGCGTCTTCCGAGGAACCAAATAAGGTGGCTAAACTACTGGAAGAGAAATTGGCAGAAATTCCTGAGGTGAAGTACTATATGACCCAGGCTGGCGGCTCGGCCAGCGCCTATGAAGGTCGAATCAAGGTGGAACTTTTTGGCCGCCATGAACGCAGCCGTTCCGTTTGGGAGATTACCCAGGAAGTACGGGAATATGCCCAGCAAATCAAAGGGGCAGATATCCGGGTAACAGAAACCCAGTCCAATGTGGCTGGGATCTCTGGTGGCGGAGGCGGACGCGGAGGGGGAGGCGCCCTGCAGGTGGAACTGCGGGGGAGCAATATGCAGGAACTGGCTGCGGCCGCAGACCAGGTGGAAAGGATACTGCGTAACGATATTCAGGGCGTTGGCGATGTGAATAGTTCCTATACCGAAGGGATGCCGGAGTTGCAGTTGACGGTTGATCGGGAAAAGCTCAAGGTTTTCGATGCCAGTCTGGCCGATATTGATACGGCCTTTTCTTCAGCGATTTCCGGCCGGTCAGCGGGGGCGTTAAAAAATGATCCGCTGAATGGAGGACAGGACACGGATATCAAGGTGCGCTTCAAGGGGGCCGATGGTTATCAGGCCTCGGATGTGGCCCGGGTACCCGTTTGGTCCAACGGTAAATTGGCTTATTTAGGGGATTTAGCAACGATTAAAGATGGTCGGGGCCCCGTGAGTATCCGGCGGGTGGATAAGCAGCGTTCCATCCGTTTAGGGGCGAATCTGCAGGGCAGGTCTGTGGGGGATGTGGTTCGCGATGTGCGGAAGGCCTTGCAACAGGCTGATTTGGGTGAGAGTGTAACCTATCGCTTCAAAGGGCAGGCCAGCCGCATGAATGATACGTTTAATGAGCTCCTAAGTGCATTGTTATTGGCATTGGTATTGATTTATATGCTGTTGGCGGTGCTCTATGAATCGGTACTTACGCCCTTTATCCGCATGTTTTCATTGCCCTTAGGATTGATTGGTTCGGTGCTGCTGCTTTTCCTGACCCATAATACATTGAATCTTTATTCCATGATTGGGATATTGGTGATGGATGGCATCGTAGCTAAAAATGGAACTTTGCTCATTGACTATACCCTGACCTTGATGGACCAGGGGAAAACAGCATTGGAAGCCATTGTGGAAGCTGGCTGTATCCGTTTGAAACCCATTTGCATGACCACCATCACGATGATGGTGGGGATGATGCCCATGGCTTTGGCCATGACTGATGGAGCTGAAAACCGTGTGTCTATGGCCTGGGTAATTATTGGTGGTTTACTGACTTCAACGGTATTCACGCTGTTGGTGATTCCCATTATTTTCCTCTATTTTTATCAGGGAAAGGAAAAATTGAAAAAAAACACTTGCATTGATGGCTGAGTTACGCTATACTAGTATTCGTTGTCGGGATGTGGCACAGTTTGGTAGCGCGCTTCGTTCGGGACGAAGAGGCCGCAGGTTCGAATCCTGTCATCCCGACCATTGATAAGAAAATATAGACCCCGCTGAAAAAATTATTTCAGCGGGGTCTTTTTTGTCTTGTTTTACATGAATATAAAAAGTATTTATGGAAACGATTAATGATAGGACTAGAAAGTATCCTTGATTTTCTTGTCTCCGATAAAGCGGATGAACATATCTGGGGCAATGATTTCATCATCCAGCTGCACCATGGCCTTGTGCATATGGATGGAAACGTAGCGGCCATCGTGTTCGTTCTGAATCTCATCGGCAAATTCTTCTTCGTAATGTTCTTTGAAGGTTTCAGCGGTGCTCTTGCTGGAAGAAACGTTGAGGATACTGGAGTAGACATTTTCCTGGCCTTTGCCATATTCCAGTTTGAGGATGACATAGATGGTCATGTTCTTAATCATTTGTGAATCACACTCCCAATTTTCCCATTGACTTACGGCAAAAAACAATCCCATGATTTATCGTCTTATTTCGACAAGGGAGCGATATTTCCTCCTTAAGAAAATATATCGCATTAAGCTATGATAAGATAAATTTTATGAATAGTCGGGAATGCGTGGATTTGTTTACAATTGTTTTCTAGAGTTGTATAATAGATAATATGTTTTCAAGTATTCTATTTTAGAGGGGAGCAATAAACATCATGAGCAAAAAGATGAAAACCATGGACGGCAACCAAGCCGCCGCATACATCTCCTATGCTTTTACGGACGTGGCCGCAATCTATCCAATTACACCGTCATCACCGATGGCTGAACATGTGGATGAAGATGCAGCTAAGGGAAAGACCAATCTCTTCGGTCAGAAGGTCCGCGTTATCGAACTGCAGTCAGAGGCTGGTGCAGCTGGTGCTGTGCATGGTTCCTTGCAGGCTGGTGCTTTGACTACTACATATACGGCATCGCAGGGGTTCCTGCTGATGATTCCGAATCTGTACAAGATAGCTGGTGAACTCCTGCCTGGAGTCTTCCATGTATCCGCCAGAGCTCTTGCCGCAAACTCCCTGAATATCTTCGGTGATCATCAGGATGTTATGGCTGCCCGTCAGGCTGGCTGCGCTATGCTCTGCGAAGCAAGTGTTCAGGAAGTCATGGACTTGGCTGCTGTGGCTCATCTCGTAGCCATCAAGGGACGTGTGCCCTTCATTAACTTCTTTGATGGATTCCGTACATCCCACGAGATTCAGAAGATCGAAGTAGTGGATTACGATGATTTGGGTAAGATTCTTGATTGGGATGCAGTGAAGGAATTCCGCCGCCGGGCCCTGAATCCGGACCATCCGGTTATCCGCGGCACTGCTCAGAACCCGGATGTCTACTTCCAGGAGCGGGAAGCATCCAATGCATATTATGAAGCCCTGCCGGAACTGGTGGAAGAGGCTATGGCAGATATGGCCAAGATTACCGGCCGTGAGCATCATCTGTTTGATTACTATGGTGCCAAGGACGCAGACCGCATCATCATTGCTATGGGCTCGGTTTGCCAAGCCGTACAGGAAACGGTGGATTACCTTAATAAGCAGGGTGAAAAGGTCGGCTTGATGTCCGTTCATCTCTATCGCCCGTTCTCCATTAAACATTTCTTCCAGTTTATGCCGAAGACGGTTAAGAAGGTCGCAGTTCTCGATCACACTAAGGAACCGGGCTCCCTTGGTGAACCGCTGTATCTGGATGTGAAGTCTGCCTTTTATGATTCTGAACTCAGCCCGATTATCGTGGGCGGCCGCTTCGGTCTCGGTGGTAAAGACACCACGCCGGACCAGATTTTTGCCGTCTTTGAAGAACTTAAGAAGGACGCGCCGAAGGATGGTTTCACCATCGGTATCGATGATGATGTAACCCATACCAGCCTGATGCCGGTAATGAGTGATGTGAACCTCACGCCGGTTGGCACCACGGCATGTAAGTTCTGGGGGTTGGGCTCCGATGGTACGGTTGGTGCGAATAAGAGCGCCATTAAGATCATCGGGGATAAGACGGATATGTATGCCCAGGCTTATTTTGCCTATGACTCCAAGAAGTCTGGCGGTATCACCATGTCCCATCTGCGCTTCGGCAAGCAGCCCATTACCAGCCCGTACCTCATTAACAATGCGGACTTCATTTCCTGCTCCCAGCAGTCCTATGTTTATAAGTATGACCTGCTGGCCGGTCTTAAGAAGGGCGGCAAGTTCCTGTTGAATACGGTTTGGTCCGATGCAGATCTGGATAAGCATCTGCCGGCAGCCATGAAGCGTTATATCGCGAAGAACGAGATTGAGTTCTATACGGTTAATGCTGTGGATATTGCTAAGGAATTGGGGTTGGGCGGCCGCTTCAACATGGTAATGCAGTCAGCATTCTTCAAGATTGCCGCCATCATTCCCCTGGAAACTGCTGTGGAATACCTCAAAGACGCTGTGGTTAAATCCTACGGCAAGAAGGGCGAAAAAGTTGTCAATATGAACAACGGTGCCATCGATAAGGGCATCGAGGCCTTGCACAAAGTGGAAGTTCCTGCATCCTGGGCAGATGCTGCTGATGATGCTGCGCCTAAGAAGGACGTTCCGGCGTTTATTGCGGAAGTTCAGGAAGTCATGAACCGCCAGGAGGGCGACAAGCTGCCGGTTTCCAAGTTCAATGGGGAAATGGCAGATGGTACCTTCCCGGTTGGTGGTGCAGCTTACGAAAAACGCGGTACGGCCATCAATGTACCGGTATGGAATACGGACAAGTGCATTGGTTGTAACCAGTGCTCCTACGTATGCCCCCATGCAGCTATCCGTCCGGTTCTCACTACGGATGAAGAACTCAAGAATGCTCCGGAAGGGTTCCCCTCCAAGCAGACGAAGGCCATCAAGGATTATCATTTCACGGTGGCTGTGTCCACTATGGACTGCCTGGGCTGCGGCAACTGTGCGCAGGTCTGCCCGGTGAAGGCTTTGGATATGAAGCCGCTGGATGATGAGCTCAAGGCTAAGCAGGTTTACTTCGACTACGGTGTGGATACTAAACAGGTGGCACCGAAGAAGAACCCCATGAAGAAGACAACTGTACTGGGTTCGCAGTTTGAACAGCCGCTGTTGGAATTCTCCGGTGCCTGCGCAGGCTGTGGCGAAACGCCGTATGCAAAACTTTTGACGCAGCTCTTTGGTGACCGCATGATGGTAGCCAATGCTACGGGTTGTTCCTCCATTTGGGGCGGCAGTGCTCCGGCTATGCCTTACACCAAGAACCATAAGGGTCATGGCCCGGCATGGGCAAATTCCCTCTTCGAGGATAATGCCGAGTATGGCCTGGGGATGTTCCTGGGAACGAAATCTGTGCGTGATTCCCTGGCTGCAGATGCCAAGGCTGCTTTGGAAGCCGGCAAGGGCAGTGCAGAGCTCAAGGCAGCTATGCAGGATTGGCTGGATAACCTGAATGAAGGAACAGATTCCCGCCAGCGTGCAGATAAGCTGATGGCTCTGCTGGAGGCTGAAAAGGGCAATGATGAAGTCCTCAATAAGCTTTATGACAATAAGGATTACTTCGTAAAACGTTCCCAGTGGATTCTGGGCGGCGATGGCTGGGCTTATGATATCGGCTATGGCGGTCTGGATCATGTGCTGGCTTCCGGCGAAGATGTCAATGTACTGGTATTCGATACAGAAGTTTATTCCAATACTGGTGGTCAGGCTTCCAAGTCTACTCCGGCTGCTGCCATCGCGCAGTTTGCTGCTGCCGGCAAGAAGACCAAGAAAAAGGATTTGGGCATGATGGCTAAGTCCTATGGTTATGTCTATGTAGCCCAGGTATCCATGGGGGCGGATCATAACCAGCTCATCAAGGCCATTACGGAGGCAGAGGCTTACCATGGCCCGTCGTTGATCATTGCGTATGCACCCTGCATTAACCATGGCATCCGCAAGGGTATGGGCAACAGCCAGCTGGAGGCTAAACTGGCCGTTGAGTGTGGTTATTGGGTAAATTACCGCTATAACCCGCAGCTGGTGGGCACGGATAAGAACCCCTTCAGCCTGGATTCCAAGGAGCCGGACTTCGGCAAGTTCCAGGATTTCCTGATGGGTGAAAACCGTTATATCAATCTCCAGCGTTCTTTCCCAGAAGCAGCGGAAGCGCTCTTTGAAAAGACGCAGAACGATGCCAAGGGCCGTTATGAAGGCTACAAGGCGTTGGCTGGAAAATAAATAAGGAAAGAGGCTTTGACAGACAAAGGTCTGTCAGGGCCTTTTTCTATTCCGGGCAAACAGGGAAATTTTATGCAGGTGACCTGTCAATTTTTGGGTTCCTGTGGTAGAATAGAGTTGATATACTGTGTGGAGGGTGTAGCTTGATGAAAGTAGGCCATAAGGCGATGAGCGGCATAACTATGGCAGCAGGGAGCATAGCCTCCCTTACAGCGGTGGCTATGATGCTGCAGCAGGCTGGTATGGACTTTGCTGGAAGCTATTCGGCTTGTGTGCTGTTTTCCGCTATGAGCACGCTGATCGCTTCTTACAAGGGCTTGCCCGTGGTGCTGACGCCCTCTCTGTCGGTGACGGGCTATTTGGTTTTTATCGTTGCCATTTCCCATGGACTGGGTTGGCAGACCGTTCTGGGAATGAGTTTTTTATCCTCGGTATTGGGGCTTTTGCTATGGCAGGTTGGGGGGCGCTGGTCGCAGGAGAATCTGCCCCCTGTTTTTCCGTGGGCCATCAAGCTGGCTTTAGCTGGGTTCCTGATTTATCTGGGGCTAAAAATAGGGCGTATCATCATTACGTCGACCTGGCAGGTTACGATGCTGGGGGATAGTGCCAATCCGCTGATGTATTGGAGCGTGGCCGGCTTAGTGCTTACCCTGTCCTTTATTGCAGGCAACTGGCCGCAGGCATTGCTGGCCGGGATGCTGCTTACCGGTGGCGTGACCTTTGCAGAAGGCTTTTGGGTGATACCGGCAGCACCTTTCTTTTTACCGGAAGGGCTGCTGGGGGCGGCAGGGCAATTGTTGCTGTTGCTGGATAATGGCATGCAGGACAGTGCTTTTTACATGATTACCGTGTTCAGCTTAGGCGTGATGTTAAGCGCTATTCATTGGAGTACGGTAACGGCCTTTGCTGGGCAGGAAGAAGCGGCTAAGAAGGTGAAAATGCTCTTTGCCGTAGGCGCTGTGGGCGCTTGGTTAGGGGTGCCGCCACTGGTGGTTTCGCCCACTACGGCTGCAGGTGATCGAGAAAGTCCTACAGGAATCTTTGTGACGGTGGCAATCCTGGTCTTGGCGTTGTTCTGTGAGCCGGTGTTGGCGGCGGTGGCTGATTTTCCTGCCATGTTGGTGCCGGTGTTAGCCGGCAGCGGCTTTTTACTGTTGTTGGATGCCCTGAAGGCCTGTCCGCTGCCTGCTGAGGGAGATGAGCGGCAGGCAGCAGTACTGACCACGTGTATCCTGGTTTTATTATTGCCCTTGACGGGAAATTTTGCCACAGCTTTGGGCAGTGCGCTGATTGGCTATACCTTGTTCATGTGCATGGCCGGGAAGGTACGGCAGGTGGCGAAGATTATTTGGTTAATCAGTGGCATTTTTGTCCTGTATTATATTTATGGAAGTATATTTTGAGTAAGTTAAGGAGTGTACTGTTCGTGATTTTTAACCGTTGTTCAAGATTGGTTATGGTTGGCCTCTTGGCTGGCAGTTTTGTTCTTACGTTGCCAGAATACAGTGAGGCCCGCCATTTGGCTGTAAATCCCGAAATGGAAACTAAAGTGGATACCAACCATAAGCTTAAAATGGCAGGTGGCAGCACCCGCACGGTGGAGCGTGGTGCGCAGAGTCTTGAGGCGCGTATCCAGGCAATCCTGCATCCTCCTGTGGAGAAGGAACAGGAGAGCAGCATTAAGGTACCCCAGACCGTATCGGCTTTTGATGATGCCATTATCGGTACACCGCTGGCCAGTCAGGAACAATGTGTAAACTATCTGTTGAGCGTCAATCCGCAGCCTAATATTTCCGTATCGCCTCAGGAACTGGTATCCTATTATTACGAAGAGGGGATGCGGGAAGGCGTTCGGCCGGATGTAGCTTTTGCCCAGGCTTTGAAGGAAACGGGCTTCTTCCGTTATGGGGGAACGGTTACTCCTGACCAGAACAATTACTGTGGTTTGGGGACGACCAGTGAAAACGTTAAAGGTGCATATTTTAGGACTGCAAAATTGGGGGTGCGGGCACAAATCCAGCATTTGCTGGCCTATGCGTCCACCCGTCAGCCCAGTGAGCCAGTGGTGGATCCCCGCTATGGACTGGTGCGTAATTCTTATGGTGCGCAGACATTGAATAGCTGGATCGCTTTGAACGGACGGTGGGCGGTGCCGGGCAATGCCTATGGACAAAGTATCATGAGCATGTTCAGACAGATGTTGTCAAAATAAATCGATTTGGATATAAGAGAGGATAATTAACACTTTATGATTACGACTAATAATGTAAGTTTACAGTTCGGCAAACGCGTTCTTTACAAGGACGTAAATCTGAAATTTACGCCGGGAAACTGCTACGGCATTATCGGTGCCAATGGTGCTGGCAAATCGACTTTCCTGAAGCTTTTGTCTGGGGAAATCGAGCCCACCGGGGGCAATATTGAAATTACCCCGGGGGAACGTCTGGCTGTACTCCAGCAGGATCATTATGCTTACGATGATTATGAAGTCTTGCGCACGGTCATTATGGGCCATAAGCGTCTGGTTGAAATCATGGAGGAAAAGGATGCGCTTTATGCGAAGCCGGATTTTTCCGAAGAAGATGGCATGAAGGCTTCCGAGTTGGAAGCAGAATTTGCCGAACTCAATGGCTGGGATGCTGAATCCGAGGCTGCCCGTTTGCTCAATGGCCTGGGGATTCCTGAAAATGAGCATACCATGAAGATGGCCGAGCTTACCGCTAAGGAAAAGGTTCGTGTCCTTTTGGCTCAGGCGTTATTTGGTAATCCGGATATTCTGCTGCTGGACGAGCCCACGAACCATTTGGACGTGGAAAGCATCAACTGGCTGGAAGATTTTTTGGCGAATTTTGAGAACACGGTTATCGTGGTATCCCATGATCGTCATTTCCTCAATCAGGTCTGCACGTATATCTGCGATGTGGACTTCGGTGCCATTCAGCTCTATGCCGGAAACTATGACTTCTGGTATCAGTCCAGTCAATTGGCTCTTCAGTTACAGAAGGAACAGAATAAGAAGGCTGAAGAGAAAATCAAAGAACTGCAAAACTTTATTGCCCGCTTTGCAGCCAATGCGGCAAAATCCAAGCAGGCTACCAGCCGCAAAAAGCTGCTGGATAAGATTAAAGTGGAGGATATCAAACCTTCTTCCCGCCGTTATCCCTACATTGCCTTTACGCCTGACCGCGAAGCCGGTGATCAGCTCCTGCAGGTAGATGGTATTTCCAAGACCGTTGATGGTGAACAGGTGCTGAAGAATGTCAGCTTCACCTTGAAACGCGGTGATAAGGTGGCCTTTGTGGGACCGAACAGCATCGGTAAGACCATGCTGTTCAAAATCCTCATGGGGGAGGAAGAGGCAGACGAAGGTACCTTCAAATGGGGTGTAACGACGACCCAGGCTTACCTGCCTGCAGATAATTCCGCTTATTTTGACGGTGTATCCTTGTCTTTGGTGGATTGGCTGCGTCAGTATTCCAAGGACCCGGATGAGACCTTCGTGCGCGGTTTCTTAGGCCGGATGTTGTTCTCCGGTGAGGAGAGCCTCAAAAAGGCATCGGTATTGTCCGGCGGTGAGCGTGTGCGTTGCATGTTGTCCAAGATGATGTTGTCGGGTGCCAATGTGCTGTTGATGGATGAGCCCACCAATCATTTGGATTTGGAGTCCATCACGGCGCTGAACAATGGCTTGATTGCCTTCGGTGGTACGGCGTTGTTTGTCTCCCACGACCATGAGTTCGTGCAGACCATTGCCAACCGGATTATCGATATCACGCCGGATGGGGTAGTGGATCGTGTAACCACCTATGATGACTTCCTGGCCAATGAGACCGTGAAGCAGCAGTTAGCAGAGAAATACAGCAAGAAGTAAAGCATTTTTACCAATAACTAAAGGAGCCAGTGCTATGCTGGAACAGTTCTTTAAGAAAAATGAAGATGCTGGTACCGCCAACCGGTTAAAGGAAATGGTGGCGGTACTCCGCAAGCGGGATATCGTTAAGGGGATAACCCCGGAGAAACTGCGGAAAATCCTGGAGGATTTAGGCCCTACCTTTGTGAAATTGGGACAGGTCATGAGTATGCGGCCGGATTTTTTGCCGCCGGAATACTGCGATGAATTGATGAAATTGCAGACTGAGGCTAAGCCCATGCCCTTTGATACCGTGGTGGAGGTTATCGAGAGGGAATATAACCGCCGTTGGAATCAGGTGTTTTCCTATATTGATGAGAAGTCCATTGGCTCGGCCAGCATCGCTCAGGTTCACCGGGCTGTGCTTACCACTGGGGAAAAAGTGGTGGTGAAGGTGCAGCGGCCGGGCATCTATGAGGTCATGAGCAAGGATATCGTGCTGTTAAAGCGGGCGGCAACCCTGCTCAAGGTTGTAAGCCGGTCTCAGGATGTCATTGACTTCAATATGGTGTTGGATGAAATGTGGACCATTGCCAAGCAGGAAATGGATTTTCTCATGGAAGCCGACCATATTGAGGAGTTTGCGCATCTCAACCGGGATGTGGATTATGTCACATGCCCCCGAGTGTACCGCAATTTATCCATGCAGCATATTCTGGTTATGGAATTTGTGGATGGAATCTGCATCGATGATTTTGCCAAACTAAAGGAACGGGGTTACGATATCAATACCTTGGGCCGTCGCCTGGGGGAAAATTACGTCCGTCAGATTATTGAGGATGGTTTTTTTCATGCGGATCCCCATCCGGGTAACATCTGGATTCGCAATGGCCGCATCGTTTGGCTGGATTTAGGGATGATGGGCAGGCTGTCCACCCGTGACCGCGCAGCAATCCGCAAGGCCGTGTACTCCTTGGCACATCACGATACCTTTGAAATGAAGGCAGCGGTGCTGTCTTTAGGGATAGTCAAAGGCAAGGTGAATCATACGGCTCTCTATCAGGATATTGATGCCATGCTGGCGCAGTACAGCAGCTTGGATTTCAGTGAACTGCAGATGGGGGTTCTGACCCGGCAAATCATGAATCTGATGCGGGTGCACCAGATTGCCTGTCCACAGGGGCTTTCCATGTTTGCCCGCGGGGTATTGACCGTGGAAGGCGTTATGCGGCTTTGCTGCCCAAAGGTCAGCTTTGTGGAAATCTTTGCCCGCAGTCTGGCTGTGGATTATAAAAAGAATTTTGACTGGAAGGACGAAATCGAAAAGGCTAGGCAAGAGGGGATGATGCTGCTCAAGAAATCATCTCAACTGCCGGAGCAGATTTCGGATTTGCTCAAGATGACCATGAGCGGTCAGACCAAGGTGAATTTGGATGTGACGGGGTCAGAAGAGCCGTTGCGGCAATTGGATCGCATGATCAATAAGGTAATCCTGGCGGTGATGGTGGCGGCCCTTTTATTGGGGTCAAGTACCATCTGTACCACCCAGATGACACCGCAAATTATGGAGATTCCGCTATTGGGATTTCTTGGTTATCTGATTGCCTTTGTACTTAGTTTGCGGATTATATGGGAAATCCATAAGGGAGCATAGGAGGAATGATTTATGAGAGGAATTCGCGGTGCCATTGTCGTTGGTGAAAATAAAAAAGAGGAAATCTGGCAGGCGGCTAAGATGCTGCTGTCCCAGATTTTACGGCGCAATAAGGTTAAGCCGGAGGACATCGGTGCTTGTATTTTCAGTTCCACCAGTGATTTGACAGCTGGTTTCCCGGCTACCGGAGCACGGAGTATGGAAGGCTTTGATAAAGTGCCCTTGTTTGATACCCGGGTTCCGGAAGTAGATGAGTCCATGGAGCGCTGCATCCGCGTATTGCTCTTGGTGGATACGGATATCAGGCAGGCAGATATCCAGCATGTATATATGGGAAAAGCGCAGGAATTGCGTCCAGATTTGCGAAACTTCTAAGTTTCATTGTGAGAAAACGTAATTGATGATAATCGTTTATTAAAATATTATAAAGATAATTAATGGAAAATGGGCAGGAGGACTGTACATTTTCCTTTTTTTTTTGTAGAATTAGATTTGTATGTAATAGATTTTTTTCAGGTAAGGAGAGATACACATTGAGTAACATCGATACCACTTGTGTAAATGCTATCCGCGTTCTGGCTGCAGATGCCGTCCAGAAAGCAAATTCTGGTCATCCTGGACTGCCCCTGGGCAGTGCTCCCATGGCTTATGAGCTTTGGGCTAACCACATGAACCATAACCCGAAGAATCCCCAGTGGGTTAATCGTGATCGGTTTATCCTGTCGGGCGGACATGGTTCGACACTGCTCTATTCCCTGCTGCATTTCTTTGGCTATGGTCTGACCATGGAAGACATGAAAAACTTCCGTCAGGATGGTTCGCTGACACCGGGGCATCCGGAATATGGTCATACGGTAGGCGTAGAAGCCACTACGGGCCCTCTGGGAGCAGGTATGGGTATGGCTGTGGGGATGGCTATGGCAGAAGCGCATTTAGCTGCTGAGTTCAATCAGCCTGGCTATGATGTGGTTGATCACTATACCTTTGCATTGGGTGGCGATGGCTGCATGATGGAAGGGATTTCCTCAGAAGCATTCTCACTGGCCGGTACTCTTGGTCTCTCCAAACTCATCATCCTTTATGACTCCAACAATATTTCCATTGAAGGCAGCACGGACATTGCGTTCACGGAAAATGTGGAAAAGCGTATGCAGGCTTTCGGTTTCCAGACCTTGACGGTGGAAGACGGCAATGATTTGGCTGCGATTGGCAAGGCTATTGAAGCCGCCAAGGCGGATAAGAAACATCCGTCCTTCATTACGGTTAAGACCCAGATTGGCTATGGCTGTCCGGCTAAACAGGGTAAGGCCAGCGCCCATGGCGAACCCCTGGGCGTGGACAATGTGAAGGCCCTTAAGGAGAATTTGGGCTGGCCGGAACCGGAACAGAGCTTCAATATTCCTCAGGATGTTTATGCCCATTATGAGGAAAAAGCTAAGCATGGTGCAGAAGCAGAGGCTGCCTGGAATAAGCTCTTTACTGACTACTGCGCGAAGTTCCCTGAACTCAAGGCAAAATGGGATAAATTCCATGCGCCGGTGGACAGTGAAGCTCTGCTGCAGGACGAAAGCTTCTGGGCTTATGAGGATAAACCCCAGGCTACCCGTGCAGTTTCCGGTACCATGATCAATCGCCTTAAGGATATCCTGCCCAATCTCTTTGGTGGCAGCGCTGACCTGGCTCCGTCCAACAAGACGAATATGAAGGATGCTGGTGACTTCTCTAAGGATAATTATGCTGGCCGCAATCTGCACTTCGGTGTTCGTGAACTGGCTATGGCAGCTATGGCTAACGGCATTACCCTCCATGGTGGTCTACGCAATTATGTAGCTACGTTCTTTGTGTTCAGCGATTACATTAAGCCCATGGCCCGTCTGGCTGCCTTGATGGGATTGCCGGTGACCTATGTGCTGACCCATGACAGCATCGGCGTTGGGGAAGACGGCCCGACGCATGAACCTATCGAGCAGCTGGCCATGCTTCGTGCTCAGCCCAACGTGAATGTATTCCGTCCGGCAGATGCTACGGAGACGGCAGCTGGCTGGTATTTAGCCATGACCAGCAAGAAGACGCCGACGGCGCTGGTGCTTACCCGCCAGAATCTGCCACAGTTGGCGGGTTCCTCTAAAGAGGCTTTAAAGGGCGCTTACGTGGTATCGGAGGCCAAGGATGCAGCAAATATGGATGGTATCCTGATTGCTACGGGGTCGGAGGTATCTCTGGCTGTTGATACTCAGGCGAAACTGGCTGGTGAAGGCGTGGATGTGCGCGTCGTTTCCATGCCCTGCATGGATCTCTTTGAACAGCAGAGTGCTGACTACAAGGAAAGCGTTCTGCCGAAGAAAGTGCGTGCTCGCGTAGCTGTAGAAGCTTTGAGTGACTTCGGTTGGGGCAGGTATGTGGGCCTTGATGGAGCTACGGTTTCCATGGAAGGCTTTGGTGCTTCTGCGCCGGCAGCAATTCTCTTCGAGAAATTTGGCTTCACGGTTGACCATGTGGCTGAAGTTATGCGCAAGGTTGTTAGAGACAATAAATAAGTTTTGCTTATCTTTGATGAGATGAGATAGCGAAGACTGGTAATGCCTTTCCGTTTTAGACAGGTTTGTCGAAGGCGGAGAGGTTTTACCGGTCTTTTTTGCTGGAAGCAGACTCGTGGGGCTTTGTAATGGCAAAAACGTTTGCGGAATCATGCAACAGGAGAGTAGGAGTACTAGGATCTCAGTATGGTAAGTTTTTGTGGTAAAACTGCGGGGATTACGGTATAATCGAAGAAGAATGATACTAATGGAATGGTATTTTTACGAGAGAGGATGAGTACTCGTGCTGAAGGTTTATGCAGTGGAAAGCCTGCGGGCAGGTATGATTGTTGGCCGGGATATCGTGGATGAGCAGGGAAATTCTCTAATCAGTACGGGGACGGCTTTAACCAAGGAAATGATTTACGGTTTGTTGGACCGGCCGATTTTTTCCGTTTATGTGGAAGATCAGGAATCCACAGCGGTGCCCAGTAAGGAGAATTTGCTGGATGACAGCTATCTCCGTTGCTACGAAGCGGTTTATCAGAGATTGCATGCGATGTTTGTTGGGCTGGTGGAGCGTGGCGAATTTAGTGCCAACGATCTGCAGGCCGTTATGGATGAAAAGAATTTTACAGAGCTCTGTGATGGTGCTAAGGCTGTGTCGCAGATTCACAATATGGGGCATGATGGGGATTATCTCGTTCATCACTGCCTTCATGTGGGAATTCTGGCCGGGCTCATGGGGCGCTGGCTGGGATGGTCTGTACTGGACCAGTACAATCTGGTCATTGCCGGCTTATTCCTGGATATTGGAAAAATGCAGGTGCCACGAGAGGTACTGGAGAAGCAGGGAGCGCTTACGCCAGAGGAATTTGCGCTGGTTAAAAAACATGCCCAATACGGTCATGATTTACTGGCCAAGACTACATTGAATGCCAACCAGGATATTATGCAGGGGATTCTGCAGCATCATGAGCGCTGCGATGGGTCAGGCTATCCTTTACAGATTAAGAAAGAGACCATTTCCCGCTTCGGCAGGATTCTGGCCATTCTCGATATGTATGACGCCATGGCCAGTGATCGCGTGTTTGCCAAACGGCGTTCTCCGTTCGATGTGTTTGCCACCCTTTACGATGATGTCCTGGAGGGCAAACTGGACACGGAGTACGGTGTGCTCTTTATCAAACATCTCTGTCATGCATTGAATGGCAACTGGGTGCGCCTCAGCAATGGGGAGAAGGGACAGATTGTTTACCTGGATGAAAGCCGGGTGCGTTCTTTGCCTGTGGTACAAACCGAACAGGGAGAATTCATCGATTTGAACAAGAATAAGGACATTAAGGTGGAGTGCATCCTGACCGCTGAAGAAGTTTGAGGACATTTGAATTAAGGATTCAGGCTCAATGGAGGCTTTCTGATTGTTTCCATTGAGCCTTTTTGTGTTTTGCGTTAGAATAGACGTACCAATGTATACATGATAAGGAGGAGTGACCATGGCTATGGTGCCTAAATTAAATACCATGCAGTTTGATCAAGAGATTCCCTTTAAGGTAGTGGCACCTTTCACGCCTATGGGAGATCAGCCTCAGGCCATTGCGGATCTGGCAGCGGGAATCGAAAATGGCCAGCAGGCCCAGGTCCTCCTGGGAGCTACGGGGACTGGTAAGACCTATACCATTGCCAAGGTCATCGAAAAGGTGCAGAAGCCCACGCTGGTCATTGCCCATAACAAGACATTGGCAGCGCAGCTGGCCAGCGAGTTCAAAGCGTTTTTCCCGGAGAATTATGTCGGTTATTTTGTCAGTTATTACGATTACTATCAGCCGGAAGCCTATATTGCTTCTACGGATACCTATATCGAAAAGGATTCCTCCATTAACGATGAAATCGATGAATTGCGTCATTCAGCTACCTGTTCGTTATTCGAGCGGCGGGATGTGATTATCGTGGCTTCGGTATCCTGCATTTATGGGCTGGGTTCTCCGGAAAGCTACCATGAGATGGTCTTGTCCCTGCATAAGGGGCAGGAGGTACCGCGGGAGGATATTCTGCATAAACTGGTTCAGATCCGTTATGAGCGTAATGATATTGCCTTTGAGCGTGGCCGCTTTCGCGTGCGGGGCGATGTTATTGAAATCTTTCCTGCCAGTTACAACAATCGGGCTGTGCGTATAGAATTGTTTGGGGATGAAGTCGACCGTATGGTGGAATTTGATGTGGTGACGGGCGAAATCTACGGCGAACGCACCCATTTGATGGTCTTTCCGGCGTCCCACTATGTTACGGAAGATGAGGATATGAAGATTGCCATGCAGGATATCCGGGATGAGCTGACAGAACAACTGCAGAAATTCCGGGAGAATGGACAGCTGCTGGAGGCACAGCGGATTGAGCAGCGCACAAATTACGACTTGGAAATGATGCAGGAAATGGGCTATTGTTCTGGAATTGAGAATTACTCCCGTCATCTGACCCATCGTAAGGCGGGGGAGGCTCCTTATACGTTGCTGGACTATTTTCCAGAGGATTTTTTGATTGTGGTGGATGAGTCCCATGTGACTCTGCCGCAAATCCATGCCATGTATGCTGGGGACAGGAGCCGCAAGGTGTCCCTGGTGGAAAATGGTTTTCGCTTGCCGTCTGCTTTCGATAACCGTCCGTTAACGTTTGAAGAGTTTGCTGCCCGTATCAATCAGATTATCTACGTATCAGCTACACCGGGCAAATACGAAAAGGAGCAGGCTCAGCAGATTGCGCAACAGGTTATTCGTCCTACTGGGCTTATTGATCCGGAAATTGAAGTGCGCCCGTTGGAAGGACAGATTGATGATTTGCTCAGCGAAATCCGTTTGCGCATTCAGCGTCATGAACGGGTGCTGGTGACTACCCTGACCAAGAAGATGGCGGAAAACCTAACGGATTTCCTCAAGGAAACAGGGGTCAAGGTGCGTTACCTCCATTCGGATATTGCCACCATTGAACGGGCGGAGATCATTCATGATTTGCGAGCCGGGGAGTTTGATGTGCTGGTGGGGATCAATTTGTTGCGGGAAGGTTTGGATATGCCGGAGGTTTCGCTGATTGCCATTTTGGATGCAGATAAAGAAGGCTTCCTGCGGTCCGATACCTCCTTGATTCAGATTATTGGCCGCGCTGCCCGTAATGCCAATGGACGGGTTATCATGTATGCGGATCGGATTACCGATTCTATGCATAGGGCCATGGAGGAAACGGAACGGCGCCGGGAAATTCAGCAGGCTTACAATAAGGAACATGGCATTGAGCCTAAGACGATTATCAAACCCATCAAGCCCTTGATTGAGACCACATTGGTGGCTGAGTCTGCTGCCAGCTATACGACTGATAGTGGCAGGAAGAAAAAGAAGCTGACCAAGAAGGATAAGGAAAATCTGGTTAAGACGCTGCTTCGGGAAATGCAGCAGGCTTCCAGGGCTATGGAATTTGAGCGGGCGGCAGAGCTTAGGGATATGATTCTGGAACTGGATGGAACGCTGCCGGCACCAAAGGGAAAATGAGGTTGAGTTTTTTGAACAATGACCGTGATTATGCTATAATATTGCTTGTTGATTTATTTTACGAATGATGCAGAGGTTCCTGATTGTATGGGTAATGTATATTCACAGGTTGAACGTTTTTATGAGGAAAATATGGCTGCAGAGCAGATTGTCCCCCAGAGTGCAGTGGAGGCGTATTTGCGCCGCAATGCTTGGCATGGGGCGGATGATGATACGTTAAAGCGGCTTTGGGGGGTAATTTCCCTGCTGATTAATTATGTTGACCAGCTGGATTTATACTCGTTGGCGTCTCTTACGGTGTATGATTATCAGGAAATTATTTATCGGTATGCCAGTGAGCGGACAGATTTTATGCTGGCCGAGGCGGATATCAATAAGTTCTTTGCCACAGCAGATAAATTCTACGAGTATCTATTGCGCACCCGCAAGACGGAGGATTATCGTATCGGCTTGACGGCGGCGAAGGAATCCTTGTATGAAGATGGGGCATTTTTCCTGCCGGATAGGCGGGATGCGGATGAGTTCTATAGTTCTCTGGAGCATATGGAGGAAGTGACGCCGGAAACCATGCAGCAGTTGAATCAACTGTTGGATGAACTCCTGCATCGGATTGACGAGTATTATAAAAAGCCCGCCTTTCGCCGGGATATGGACCGTGCAGTGGTGATGTATGCCGGGCCGGAGTACAATAGTGATGAATCGGTGCCTGCGGAGGAACGGCATAATTTTTGGCTGGGGTTTTGGGACTTTTTCCTGTTTGATTACCATTTGATTGGTTCAGATGATGTTCCCTTGCGCGATTATTATGAGCACGAGCGGGGAAAGCTGTCTACTTCGGAACAGGATATCCTCAGGGATTTGCTGCGCTCCCGCTTCACGGTTTTTTGCATTGAAAATGTAGGCGAGGATTATGTGGGGTGTCGGAATGTCTTCACGGATGAGTCCTTTGAATTGCCGGTACCAGAACTGGCTTTAGGCAATTATAACAATTGCCTCCTATTCGGTCATATTCATTCCCATGGCGTGATGCTGTTGAACTATATCACGTCTCTGCCTGCCAGTCCTAAATTGCAAAAGCGCATGCGGGATGTGGTGTCGCAGCAGTTTGACCTGTTCAAGCTCCAGCAGCCTCAGGCTGGGATAGAAGATTTCTTTGCCCGCCATGCGGGCGTGGTTCGTCATACCTTGCAGGTTATGGCAGGATATGCGCAGTTGAATGTACTGAAAAGCCGCAGTGTGGGGCAGCCGGTAACGGAAAATCCTGAGGTAAGGGAGTCCTTCAAGGAGGATATTGTCATGCTTAGCCGGGTAGCTAAGCATGTAGGATTCAGCGTATATGAGCGCAAACTGCTGGAAAAATTCTTTGTGGATTATTTGACGGTTTCTGAGTTGGAACAAAGCGATGATATTCTGATTACGGCGGTGTTATTGGAATTTGCCCGGCTGAATGGTGTGGATTTGTCAGGGCAAGTGGAAATCTTTGCCTTGCTGGGGATTGACAGTGAAAGCGTACAGGCGTACATGAAAAGGATTCGCGATGCGCTGTCCTGTGCGTTGTATGATCCCCGTTATCTGACAGAGGAAGCCTTTATCAAGAGTTTGTATTTTTGAGTAAACGAGGTGAGAGTCATGGAACAGGATGAAAGCAGGGTACGGGTAATGTCCCATAAGGAAAGTGTGGATTATCAAGGCATAACCATTGAAGAGGGAGGCAAAGAAAGCCAGTCCCAGCGCAGCAATGGTGGTTTTCGTTATGGAACAGGCGATTTTGGGCAGATTTTTACCATGCGCAGTATCAGCTGGCGGGATTTGCTTCTGGGCAAGGGCGGCTGGCAGAGAATATTGATGCTGGCAGCTGCTGCAATGTTACTGGGATTCCTGCTCTTTGTGGCTTTGCCGGTAATTGTGGTGTTATTAGGTGTGGGGGTGGCAGTCTGGCTGGTCCTGCGCCTCTTTTTGGGTAAATAGGGAGGAATGTACATGGAGTTTCTCGGCATTGCAGATGAGGAGTTTATCCGCCAGGACGTGCCTATGACCAAGCAGGAAATCCGGATTTTAAGCCTGGTCAAGGCACAGATCGTTCCCCATGCGGTGGTTTATGATATCGGCGCAGGTACGGGGTCTATATCCATTGAGGCAGCCAGACTGGCTCCGCAGGGCGAAGTTTATGCCATAGAGCGCAGCGATGCGGGGGTTAATCTTATCCGGGCCAATGCAGCTAATTTTGCGGTGCCCAATGTGAAGGTGATTCAGGCAGAAGCGCCAGCGGAAATGGATAATCTGCCACCAGCAGATGCAATATTGATTGGTGGCAGCGGCAGCAATCTGACTGCAATTCTGGAGGCAGCAGGAAGAAAACTCAAAGACCAGGGCAGGATTGTGCTCAACTGCATTACGGTGCAGACCTTGATGGAGTGTATTGATTATATGCGCCAGCATTCCGATACCTATATTTACGAAGCGATTCAGGTTCAGGTGACGAGACTTCAGCAAGTGGGGACTTACGATATGGCGAAGGCCAATAACCCAATCTATATCGTAACCTGTTGGAAGAAATAAACGAGGAGAAAGAGGGAACGCAGTATGGTACATATTGTGGGAGCAGGACCGGGAGATCCGGAGTTGATTACGGTCAAAGGATCCAGATATTTGAAGGAAGCGGATGTGGTTATTTATGCCGGTTCCTTGGTGAATCCGGATTTGTTGAATCTTTGCCGTGAGGATGCGCAGATTCATAATTCCGCGTCCATGACTTTGGACGATGTGGTAGAGACCATTGTACAGGCAGAAAAAGAAGGGAAAATGACGGTACGGCTTCATACTGGAGATCCTTCCGTTTATGGTGCAATTCAGGAGCAGATGGATGCCTTCCGCAAGAAGAATATTGCCTTTGATATTGTGCCAGGGGTAAGTTCCTGCTTTGCTACGGCAGCGGCTCTTCAGCAGGAATACACTTTACCGGGAATTAGCCAGACCGTGATCATCACCCGTAACGAAGGGCGCACCCCTGTACCCGATAAGGAAAAGCTCAGGAGTCTGGCACAGCATCAGTCTACCATGTGTATATATCTGTCCATCACAATGCTGGATAAGGTGGTGGCTGAACTGATGGCTGGCGGTTATCCGGAAGATACGCCTATTGCCATTGTACAGCGGGCTTCCTGGCCGGAGCAGAAGATTGTCCGAGGAACATTGAAGACCATTGTCAAAGATATCGAGGGCAAGGATATTGACCGTACGGCCATGATTGTGGTCAGTCACTGTCTGGGAGCTGATTATGAACTGTCTCGTCTTTATGCGCCGGAGTTTTCTCATATGTTCCGAAAGGCTGTGAAATAATGCGATTGGCTTGTATGGCATTAACCGAGCAGGGATTGCAGCTGGCGCAGACCATAAGGCAGTGTATGGATGAGTATGTGGATATCTATACCAGTGAAAAGCTGGTGTCCAGCGAAGCGGAAAAAAAGAGCTTACAGGTACATACCTTTACAAATTTTAAGGAAGCTGCAGCCAGAAATTTTTCTGCCTATGAGGGGCTTATCTTTGTCATGGCTGCGGGGATTGTAGTGCGTACTATTGCCCCTCTGTTGGAGGACAAGCTTACGGATCCGGCGGTGGTGGTGTTTGACGAACAGGGCAGGCATGGGATCAGTCTCTTGTCTGGTCATGTGGGGGGAGCCAATGAATTGACCAGACAACTCTGCCAGAGCATTGGGGCTACTGCGGTGATTACGACGGCTACAGATATCCAGGCCAAGCTGGCTCCGGATATCCTGGCGAACAGGCTGGGATTACGTCCATGGCCTAAGGTGCGCATTAAGACCATGAATGCCGGGTTATTGGCGGGAAAAAAAATTCACTGGCGTATTGATAGGACCCTGCCCCATAGTGTGTTTTACAAGCGAAAACTGGAACAGTATGGGCAGACAGCGGATTTATATGTGCCCAGTCAGCTGCTGGTGGTACTTCCAGAGGAACAAGAGCAATTGGAAGTGGTGATTATGGGAGAACGCCAGCTACCAGAATTGTCAGAGTTGCCGTCTAATATTCTTTGCCTTACACCGCGGCGCCTGATTGCCGGAGTGGGCTGTCGGCGGGGGACTCCGGCAGCCCTGGTCATGTCGGCTTTGGATACAGCTTGCCGCATGATTGGCCGGGATCGTTCTTTTATCGATGAATTGGCCAGTACCATCGTCAAGCGACACGAGGCCGGAATCCTTTATGCCGGAGACAGTCTGGTACGCCCTGTGCGTTTTTATGAAAATGATCGCATGCAACAGATGATTGAGGTTCATCAGCTGGAAAAGTCGGCCTTTGTTCAGGAACATATCGGTATTGGCAATGTATGTGAGGCGGCAGCCTATTGTTCCGCCGGTAAGCGGGGCGGCAGACTGGCTTTGAGAAAAACGAATTTTGAAAAGGTGACGGTGGCATTACTATGGGAAAAATAACGGTTGTAGGCATTGGGCCGGGCAGTCTGTTGGACATGACCCCCCGGGCTCGGCAGGCTATTGAACAGGCTGAGGTCATTGCTGGATACAATACCTATATTAAATTGATTGAGGAACTTTTAGGCAATCGGAAGGTTATTGGCACAGCCATGATGCAGGAAATCGACCGCTGTAGGATGGCTGTTGCAGAGGCGGTTCAAGGTCGTGATACAGTGGTGGTGTCCAGTGGTGATGCCGGCGTTTATGGCATGGCCGGGCTGGTGCTGGAACTCGTCTTGCAGCAGCCGGCAGAAACGCGTCCAGAATTTGGCGGCGTGATTGCTGGGGTATCGGCGGTAAATGCGGCAGCATCTGTTTTGGGGGCACCTTTGATGCATGATTTTGCAGTTATCAGTTTGTCGGATTTGCTGACACCTTGGGAAACCATTGAAAAGCGCATTGAAATGGCAGCCCAGGGGGATTTTGTTACGGCACTCTATAACCCCAAGAGCAAGAAGCGCGTGGAAAATATTGAGCGGGTACGGGAAATCATGCTGAAATACCGCAGGGCAAATACGCCGGTAGGCATCGTAACTGCTGCCAGTCGTGATGGTGAAGGCAAGATTATTGCAACCTTGGAAGATTTCACCCAACAGGAAATCAACATGTTCTCCCTGGTCATTATCGGCAATTCCATGACCTATGTGAAGGATGGTTATATGATTACACCTCGTGGGTATGGCAATAAGGAGCCCGGTCTATGATTTTTGTGGTGGCAGGTACCCAGGATGGCAGAGAACTGGTGAAACTCCTGCTGGATGAGGGTTATGATGTAGCAGCATCGGTAGTGAGCCATTACGGCGGCGAGCTTCTGGCCCATGCCTGCGGGAATTCGTGCCTGATTAACGACAGGCCTTTGGATGAAGTGGCATTAAAGGCTTATTTAGAGGAGCATGATATTCGCCTGCTGGTGGATGCCAGCCATCCCTATGCGGCGAATGTGAGCTGCAATGCCATGGCTGTCTGCGCGGCGATGAACCTGCCTTATATTCGCTATGAACGTGACTTGACAAAGCTGGATTACGATCGGATTACAGTGGTGCATAGCTATGAAGAAGCCGCTGTGGAGGCAGCAGCTTTGGGGAAAAAGATTTTTTTGACCACTGGCAGCCGCAATCTGGATAAATTTGTTCATAGTCCAGCTTTGGCGGATTGTGAGCTGACGGCCAGAGTGCTGCCAACGGCGGAGGTTTTAGTCCTTTGTGAGTCCTTAGGGGTGGATGCTGGGCATGTTGTGGCCTTGCAAGGTCCTTTTTCCCAGGAGCTCAATGTAGAGCTGTTCCGTAAATATAGTGCGGAGGTTATCATTACCAAGAATAGTGGAACCCTGGGCGGAACGGATACGAAATTGGCGGCGGCCAAGGAACTGGGCTTACCCATTGTGCTGATTGACAGGCCACGCTTGGCTTATCCCTGTATTGGTCATGATTATGCGTCTATATTAGATTTTGTGCGAAAGTATTCTTCCCAACGATTACATCAATTGAATTAGAATATTGGCGTAGCATGGATATATTCGTTAAGTCGCCGTAAGGTTAGCTGCGATAACAGCAGTTTCCTTACGGCTTTTCTTGATTTTACATCGGTACTGGCAGCAGCGGAGTGGGTCAATGCCTGTGGCTTGTGAGCTTTTCCGTTGAACAAGGTGCGTAACTGGATTGAATGTGATAAGATATACAATGTATGTTTGCAATGATGAGGTGACGGATTATGGATTTTATTAAGCAGCCAATGGAAATCGAAAATCGCAGCATGGAGATTATTGCTCCCCATTTGGAGGGGCTGAATCTTACACCGGAACAGATAAAGGTATATTCCCGGCTTATTCATGCAGCAGGGGATGTGGATTATGCGCCTATTATCAGGATGTCGGTGGATGCCATTGACAGGGCCATGGAGGCGCTGCGAAATGGTTGTGACATCTATACGGATGTGGAAATGGTGCGTACCGGCATCAATAAGCGTAAGCTCGCGTTTTTGGGTGGACAGGTTCATTGCCTGATTGCCGATGAAGAAGTGGCAGGGACGGCCAAGGCCCAGGGAATCACCCGGTCGATGGCGGCCATGCGAAAATTCGGTGCGCAGATGAATGGAGCAGTTGTGGCCATCGGTAATGCACCCACAGCTCTCTTTGAAGTTTTGCGGCAGGTAGAGGAAGAAAATCTGCAGCCAGCTTGCATTGTGGGAATTCCTGTGGGGTTTGTCGGGGCTGCGGATTCCAAAGCTGAACTGGCTAAGCAGAAAAAGGTTCCCTATATCACGGTGGAAGGGACAAAAGGGGGCAGTCCCATTGCAGCGGCAGCTGTCAATGCCATGATGTATCTGATCAATAATGATCGGGGCTGAGCGGATGGCTGGAAAGATTATTCTCGTGACCGGCGGTGCCCGCTCGGGCAAATCGACTTTTGCAGAGAAGCTGGCAGCTAGGGGAAAACAATCGGTGGGGTATATTGCCACGGCTCAGGTGTTGGACAGGGAGATGGGCTATCGGGTGAAACTCCATCAGCAGCGGCGGCCGGATAACTGGCAGACCTATGAGGCTCCCTTTGGGGCGGATAAGGCCATTGCGGAGGCAGCCACTGGGCACAAGGTACTGCTCTTTGATTGCATTACGCTGTATTTAAGCAATTTATTATGCCTGAGTCCTGAGGCAGAGCTGACTGAGGAAAAGGCCTATGCCATGCTGGAGGAACAGGTGGGGAAATTGCTGGCGGCAGCCAGACAGGCGGCTTTACAGGGGACTACCACTATTTTTGTCACCAATGAAGTGGGGGCGGGAATTGTACCCGAGAATAAGCTGGCCCGTCTTTATCGGGATTTGAGTGGTTTGGCCAATCAAAAGCTGGCGGCAGCTGCTGATGAGGTTTACGCAGTAATGGCAGGGATTCCCGTTAATCTCAAGAAATTAAATGCCCTGCTGGAGCAGGAAAAGGACGGATAATTATGGCAAATTCCATTATGTTGATGGGGACGAGCTCCCATGTGGGGAAAAGCATTATCACCACGGCATTGTGCCGGATTTTTCATCAGGAGGGGCGCAGGGTAGTGCCCTTTAAGGCGCAGAATATGGCCTTGAATTCCTATGTGACCCGGGATGGCAAAGAGATGGGCCGGGCACAGGTTGCTCAGGCAGAGGCGGCAGGACTTGAGCCTATGGTGGATATGAATCCGGTTTTGTTGAAGCCCACGGGAAACAGCTGTTCGCAGGTGGTGCTGAACGGCAAGGCCATTGGCAATATGAGTGCCCGGGAATATCACAAAGGCTATTCGTTAAAGGCTTTTGACGCTGTCAAGGAGGCGCTGAATCGTCTGCAGAACGATTTTGATACCTTGGTAATTGAAGGGGCTGGCAGTCCTGCAGAAGTCAATCTTAAAGCTAATGACATCGTTAATATGCGGGTAGCCAAGTATCTGCAGGCACCGGTGCTCTTGATTGCCGATATAGACCGGGGCGGAGCTTTGGCTTCGCTGGTGGGAACGCTGGAACTTTTAGATGAGGATGAGCGCGCTTTGGTCAAAGGACTGATCATCAATAAGTTTCGGGGCGATGTGACGCTGCTGACACCCGCTGTTGAATTTTTGGAACAGAAGACGGGTAAGCCGGTGCTGGGGATTGTGCCCCATATCGAGGATATGGGCATTGACGATGAGGATTCGGTATCTCTGGATGACCGGGAAGAACGGGCAGCTGAACAGAACCAGGCAGCGTTGCGTATTGCGGTAATCCAGACACCGAAGATATCCAACTTCACAGACTTTGACAGCCTGGCGGCTGAACCGGATGTTTCGCTGTACTATGTGCGTAAGGCAGAAGAACTGGGCACCCCCGATATGATTATCTTGCCGGGCTCCAAAAACACCACGGAGGATTTGCTGCATCTTCGGGAGTACGGTCTGGAAAAAGCCATTCAGCAGCAGGTGGAGCAGGGGATACCTCTTTGGGGAATTTGTGGCGGTTATCAGATGCTGGGGCAGAAGATTTCCGATCCTCTGCATACAGAATCTGCCCATAATGAAGTACAGGGCCTGGGCTATTTACCAATGGAGACCACCTTTGCGGCGGAAAAACTTACCAGTCAGGTAGAGGCCGATTGTGTAGACCTGCAGTTCCTGGGCAGGAAATTACAGGTCAGGAATCTTTACGGTTATGAGATTCATACGGGGGAAACAAAGTTTACCGGTTCGGCGGCCCATCCTTTTTGTATAACGAAGCGGTCCAATCAGATAGTTCAGGTGGCCGAAGGATTGACCTGTCAGCCTGATGGACAAGGACAGGTGACGGGGACTTATATTCACGGTGTCTTTGATCAGGATGATTTTCGGCGGCAGCTGCTCAATGCTTTGCGGGCGCGCAAGGGGCTGGAGGCTTTGCCTATTCAACGCAGTGTACGGCAGGAAAAGGAACGGGCGTATAATCGTCTGGCCAGTGTGGTACGCCACAGTATCGATATGGAGAAATTGGCGCAGATTATGGGAGAAGGCACATGCTGACGGGGATTTTAGCCTTCTTGGTGGATTGTATCATTGGCGATCCCAGAAGCAGTTGGCATCCAGTTGTGTTGATGGGGAAATTGATTTCCCTTGGTGAAAGAATCTTTTACCATCCGACAGATAGGGACAGCCGCAAATTGGTCTGGGGGGCTGTGCTGGTCCTTTTTGTGCTTTGGCTGACCTATGGGGTGGCCGAGGGTGTTATGCTGCTTTCCTATAAATTGCCCTGGGCTTGGGGAAGTACAGCAGTGGGGGCTCTGTTGCTTTCCTTTGCGATATCGCCCAGGAGTTTGGCACAGGCAGGCAAGGAGTTATACGGTCTATTGTTGGCCGGTAATTTGCCTGAAGCCCGGCGTAAAGTGGGCTGGATTGTAGGAAGGGATACGGATAAGCTGGAGGAGCCGGAAATTGCCCGGGCTACAGTGGAAACCATTGCAGAAAATACCACCGATGGCATCATTGCGCCGTTGTTCTTTTTTGTTCTTGGTGGCGTCCCCTTGGCCATGGCCTATCGAGCGGTTAACACCATGGATTCCATGATTGGCTATCAAAATGATAAGTATCTCTACTTTGGGCGAATGGCCGCGCGGCTGGATGATGTGTTGAATTATATTCCGGCACGGATTACAGGGGTGCTCTTTATCTTTGCTGCCTGGATTCTAGGGTATGATTATCGCTTTGCCTATCGCATGATGTTGCGGGATGCCAGGAAGCATCCCAGTCCCAATGGTGGTTATGCAGAAGCCACGGTGGCTGGAGCCCTGCATGTGCGGCTGGGAGGTTATAACTCGTATTTTGGCCAGCAGCATTTTCGGGCCTATATGGGCGAACCTTTGGAGACCTTGGGAATCAAGCATATCATGGGGGCAATTCGCCTGATGTATACAGCAACTGTGATGTTTATCATTATCTGTTATGCCATGTTTGGGTTATGATGAACGTGATAAATATCACAAGAGAGGATGCTGTTTGATGAAATCATTTATTACTGCATTGCAATTCCTGACCAGGATTCATGTGCAGAACCAAAAGGATTTAACTGCTGAGGATTTTGGCCGCAGTACAAAATTCTTTCCTTTGGTCGGACTTATTCTAGGAATTATCTATATGCTGACATCTTGGTGTTTGATTGCCATCTTTGGCTGGGCCAATTTTGTAACCACGCTGTTGGTTATCCTGCCGGTACTTTTGACAGGCGGATTGATGCTGGATGGCTTTATGGACACGGTGGACGGTGTCTTTTCCGGTCGGGAGCGTCAGCGGCAGCTGGAAATCATGAAGGACAGCCGGGTAGGTTCCTTTGGCGTGATTGCATTGGCCTGTCTGCTGCTGGTGAACTGGTCAGCTATGCGGGATGTAAAACTGGTGCTGATTATGACGGCGTTGTTTGTCATGCCAATCATAGGCCGCATGGCCATGGTCATGGCCATTGCCTTTTTTCCTTATGCCCGGAAGGAGGGAATGGGAAAGATCTTTGCGGAGATGGCAGGCAGGAAAACGGTGGTGCTGGCAGCAGCAGTTACGCTGGCCTTTGTCGTGCCCTGGGGGCAGGCAGCTGTTGCCGCTTTGGCTGCAGGCTTGATTTTTGCCTGGCTGCTGGCCAGCTGGCTTACTTGTAAATTAGGGGGGCTGACTGGTGATACCTATGGGGCCATTGAGACTTTGACGGAAACGGTGGTTTTGCTGGTTTTCTGGATAACATCGTGGATTCCGGGCGGCTTGCACATTTTGTGGCGTTAAAAATAAACAAATACCATTTGACTAAGCAGGAAATAATCCGCTGGGTAACGAATTACAACTTTGTAGGCGGATTATATTCTGCTTTTTTCTAACGTGTTTTTCGAAGATAACGATAGGACGCTGTCGGCTATGAGCAAGGAAGTGAAATCGTGAAGAAATTTATCAATGAGCCAGAGAATTTGGAGGCTGAGGTTACCCGGGGGTTGGTTTTATCCCAACCAGGGATTCTCCGTCAGCTGCCGGACTCCAATGTTATTGTCAGACAGAAATTAAAGACGGATCGGGTGTCGGTTGTTTTTGGCTGTGGCAGCGGTCATGAGCCTGCCCCCAGTGGCTTTGTGGGATATGGGATGCTGGATGCAGGTATTCCCGGTAAGATTTTTTCTTCACCAACACCGGATATGATCTTAAAAGGCATTAAGGAGGTTCAGAATCAGGCAGGGGTGCTTTGCCTGATTGCGAATTACACTGGCGACGTGTTGAATTTTCGTATGGCGATGGATTTGGCGCAAATGGAGAATATACCAGTGGAGTCGGTGATTATTGCCGATGATGTGGCTACCCTGAAAAATAAGTCTGTGGGCAGACGCGGTTTGGCTGGCGTGGTGCTGGTCATGAAGATTGCCGGTGCTGAAGCAGAGCTGGGCTCTGATCTTTATCGGGTAAAGGAGATAGCTGAGTGGGCAGCTTCGGGATTGCGGACCATCGGGGTAGCCAGTCGTCCCTGTGTTATCCCCGCTGATGGAGATCCCAGCTTTGAACTGGGCGAACAGGAAATGGAAATTGGCATGGGGCTCCATGGGGAACCAGGAGTTTTGCGCTGTAATATGATGGGGGCCAGGGAAACGGTTCAGCAGATGCTGGAGATGATTCTGTTAGATTGCAATTATGAAAAGAGTGAAGTGGTGGTGTTGATTAATGGTCTTGGTGGCACACCACCTATGGAACTTTACGCGGTTAATGAATGCGTGCATCAATATCTTCAGGAACAAGATATTGTCATTCACGATACGATGATTGGCAATTATATGACTTCCATGGAAATGGGTGGTTTTTCCATAAGTCTGATGCGGCTGGATCCCCATCTCAAAGCGCTTTATGATGCAGCAGCAGTGACACCGATAATCAGACGCTGAAGGGGGATAAACAGCATGTTCGGAAAGGAATACATCTTTGCAGCGTTGGAGGCAATCAGCCGGGAAATCATCGAACATCAGGAAGAGCTCAATCACCTGGATAATGCTATAGGGGATGGCGATCATGGGACCAATATGGCGCGCTTTTCCCAGTCTATATTGCAGGAATTGCCGGATTTGGCTGCCAGTAAAGATGATTTCGGCGAAATTTTTCACTATATGGGGATGCGTTGTATCAATGGCATTGGCGGCTCTGCTGGTCCGCTGTTTGGAACGTTCTATTTGCGGGCGGGCATGGCCAGCCAGGGCAAAAAATCAATGGAGGCAGCGGATTGGGTTATGGCCTTTAACGCGGGTACAATAGGGGTTTCGCAGCTGGGAAAGAGCAATGAAGGGGATAAGACCATGGTGGATGCCATGTTTCCGGCGGGCAGGGCTATGCAGGCAGCAGTAGAGGAAGGCCGGAGCTTTGCAGAGATCCTTTTGTCCGGGGTGGAGGCAGCGCAAAATGGTGTAGAATATACGAAGACCATTCAAGCCAGCAGAGGGCGCGCGTCTTATATAGGAATGCGTAGCATTGGTCATCAGGATCCGGGGGCTACAACTATTCTGTTGATGCTGCAGGCCATGTATAAAGCCGCTCAGAAACTGAATGTGGAATAAGAGGATATGCATCCTGTATGGGTATATTGATTATAATGAAAGAGGGAGTCTGATCTGCTTTTCAGCAGGTCAGGCTCCCTCTTTTTCTCTATGCCCTTAGCCGGGAATTTTCACGTGTTGTCCTTGTAATCTGCGACGTCCTGTCGTCTGGTGATCATCTGTTTTACCACAAATCCCTGATCAGCATCCAAATTGTGATGACAGCATAGGTAACGATGCTGAGAAGGATGAGTGTATCCAGATAATACCATCTTTTTTCGTTAGCATGAACCATTCGCTGCGTAATGGCATCCAGACGATTGTAGCTGACACTGGCAAGGCTGGCAGCAAAGCCTGCAAGTTGCCCACGCGCTCTGGCGGTGGCAGCGATTTTGATGATTTCCTGTATCTTGCTATCCTGGAAATGTTCTGGTGTGGCCAGATAACGCTTTAACTGTTGCACTTTTCGTTGATATATTGCCAGATAGAGCTGCTTATGGTGCTGATAGTAGCGCCGGATTTGCAGCAGCATGAAGACCGCCAGCAGTATGTCCAGCCAGGAATAGGTCAGCGCGCTGTGGCGCAGAGAGTTGATCCATACAGAGGTGAATAGGAATAGGAGAAAAAGGCCCTCTGTAGATTGGGCTAAGGCTTTTCGCCATAACATAAATATTGGCATGGGGGGATTTTTCCCCCATAAGAGTACGAATTTTTTCAAGAGATGACCTCCCAGATTTCCGCTAAAAACGACTATATTATAGCATAAATGTTCTCTTTCGCCCAGCAGTTTCTAATAAGAGGACGGGGATGGCGGGGCCGCTGGAAGTTGGACAGGCAGGATTCCGTTTGTTATAATTCATAGGGTAAGTGTAAAAGCTGAGACGGTAGAAGATGTGGAGAACGTTATGGATTTGATGGTGCGTGTTCCCGGTTCCTGTGGGGAATTTGTACAGGGTGTTGCCCAAGGGAAACCTTTTTTGGGGACCTGCCCTATTGATTGGTATACACAGGTGGAAGTAAGCGGCAGGTTTTCGGGTGTAATCGGGTTGGGGGAAAAATCCCAAAAGGCCATGGAGTTGACCTTAAAATATATAGGCGAAAGGGATTTTCCCTGGGGGGTGCGCTTAACGTCAGAACTTCCCCGTGGAAAGGGGATGGCATCTTCCAGTGCTGATATTGCGGCCATTGTGGTGGCGGTGATGGAAACGTTCCATCAGCCCTGGTCGGATGCTTTTATTATGGAAATTGCTGCTCAGATTGAGCCTACTGATGGAATCTTTTGTCCGGGAATCGTACTTATGGATCATATAAAGGGAAAAGTCTGGGCTAGTTTTTCGGAGGTGCCGGCGTTGCGTGCGGCTATTTTTGATCTGGGGGGAACAGTGGATACTTGTGCTTTTCATCTGCTTGAAAAGCACAGGACGGATAGGGAGGACTTATTTCAGGCTTTTCAGCGGGTGATGCTGAGCGGGCAGATCGAGAAAGCTATCCAGTTGGCAACGAAAAGTGCGTTCCTAAATCAGGAAATCCTCTATAAGGAAAAACTGGCCCGGTTGTGGCAGCTGGGGCAGCAGGCTGGAGCTGAAGGAATCAATGCGGCACATAGTGGAACAGTGCTGGGTCTGTGGTGGAAGAGCGATATGGCGGTGGACAAAATCAGCCAGCAGGCGGAGCAGATCGCCCAGGCTTTAGCGATACGATTTATGGGGCTGGCAAATTTGCGGTCCGGTGGAGTGGAGGTTAGCAGAGAATGAAAAATATACCGAGGTTAGTTATTGCAGCCACCCAATCGGGTGCGGGAAAGACTACCATCGTTACGGGATTGCTGGCAGCTCTTCGGCAGCGGGGCATTAAGGTGCAGTCCTTCAAGGCGGGTCCTGACTATATCGACCCGGGATATCATGCCCTGGCCAGTGGCCGGCCCGCTCATAATCTGGATAGCTGGTTGACGCCGAAGGAAATCCTGCCGGAAATATTGACTTTAGGTGCGGAAAACGCAGATATTGCCATAGTGGAAGGGGTTATGGGGTTATATGATGGCGGACGGAACGGTATCAGCTCTACGGCTGAGATTGCAAAAATCATTGATGCACCGGTGCTGCTGGTAATTGATGCCAAGTCCATGGGAGCTTCTGCAGCGGCGATTGCCCAGGGGTTTCGGGACTACGATAAATCCGTAGACCTTGCCGGCGTGATTTTGAACCGGTTGGGCTCAGATACCCATGAAAACATGATTCGTAAAGCGATGGCAGAAATTGGTATGCCGGTATATGGTGCCTTGCATCGTGATGACAGCCTGCGCATGCCGGAGCGCCATTTGGGCCTGGTGCCTGTGGAGGAGAATCAGGAACGGGCCTTGATTGAACGCATGGGGCAGGCGGTGGCCGGCCAGGTGGATTTAGAGCGGTTGCTGACTCTGGCTGGCAGCACCAAGGCACTGGAGGTGAAGGAACAGGCTTTGTCCGGAACGGGCAGATATGCATGCCGCATTGGTGTGGCGCAGGATGAAGCCTTTTCTTTTTATTATTCAGCCAGCCTAAAGGTGCTGGCCAGTTTGGGCGCGGAACTGGTGCCTTTCAGTCCCTTGCATGAAGATAAACTGCCGGCGGTGGACGGCCTTTTTCTGGGCGGAGGTTTTCCAGAGATGTTTGCCGGGCAGCTGGCAGCAAATGCAGAGATGCGCGGGGCTGTTCGTCAGGCTGCTCAGGCGGGGATGCCTATGCTGGCCGAATGTGGTGGCTATATGTATTTGCTGGAATCCCTGCAGGATTTTGCGGGACAGGTATATCCCATGGCAGGGGTATTTTCCGGTCAGGCCGTTATGACGGAGAAATTGCAGATGGTAGGATATGTGGAAGCAGAACTGACGCGGGATTCGCTGCTGGGGAAGGCGGGGATGAAGCTTAAAGGGCATGAATTCCATTTTTCCAAGGAAAAAGAAGTCGTCAAGGGGGATAGCGCACCATATATCTTTCGGAAGCTGCGGAATAATCGCGAGTATCCGGCAGGCCAGCAGGCGGGTAATGCCTTAGGCAGTTATTTGCATCTGCATTTTGCAGGTTGTCCTGAGGCGGCGGAAAATTTTGTCCGTCAATGTGCGGCCTTTGCCAGAAAACGGGGGCAGTTCGATGAAGAAATTTGAACACGGCGGCAATATCTATGACGATGCGCCAGCGGTTTATGGCGGCAGCTGGCTGGATTTTTCGGCCAATATCAATCCACTGGGGTTAGCCCCTGAGGTGGCGCAGGTCATCCAGGATAATATTGCAGGGATAGTCCATTATCCTGATTCACAAGCCCGGGAATTAAAGAATGCCCTTAGTGAGCATTACGGCATCCCGAAGGAACAGCTGATTTTAGGTAACGGGGCCGCAGAACTTTTTTATTTGCTCACCCATATGCTGCGTCCAAAACGCGTGGGTATTCCGATTCCTTCCTTTGGGGAGTATCAGCGGGCGGCAGAGGCTGTGGGAGCCGAGATCGTATTTTATCCCCTGCAGGCTGCTGATGGATTTGTACCAGATTTGTGGCAGTGGACTTTAGAAAAAGATGGAGTGGATTGTCTGTTTATTGGTAACCCCAATAATCCTACGGGGAAACTCATGCAACGCAGTCAATTGCTGGAGTTTTTGCCTCGTTGGGAAGCAAAGGGAATTATTACGGTGGTAGATGAGTCCTTCCTGGATTTCCTGCCAGATGATGGGGCATATAGTGTCCGCGCTTTAACTGGACGCTATAAGCACTTGCTGGTGGTGCGTTCCTTAACCAAATTTTACGCTATGCCGGGGCTGCGTCTCGGCTTTGCCAGCGGGCATCCGGATTTGCTTAGGCAGTTGGAGTGCGGCAAGGATGTCTGGAATGTCAATAGTCTGGCGCAGGTCGCTGGTGTTGCGGCTTTACAGCTAAAGGCGTATCATAAGAGAAGCCGTAATTTTGTACAGGGTGAAAAGGAATGGCTTTATGAGCGGCTTTGCACTGTTCCGGGATTTAAGCCCATTAAGCCTGGCGTTAATTTCATTCTGATTGATGTGGCAGCTACGGACCTTTCCAGCGGGGAACTTACAGCTCGTATGCGCAGCAAGGGAATTCTGATTAGGGATTGTGCCAATTATACTGGATTGGAAGGCCGGCAATATATTCGTGTGGCGGTGCGCAGCCATAGGGAAAATGAACAGATGCTAAAAGCATTGGAGGCAGTGATTTGACAAAGGTAATTTTTATTCGTCATGGTCAGACGGAATGGAATGTGACAGGACGCTATCAGGGACAGTCGGATGTGGAATTGACGGAGAAAGGCAGGCAGCAGGCTGTGCAGCTGGCGGATAATTTTCCGGTGGAGAAAATCGATGCGATTTATGCCAGTGATTTGCAGCGGGCCATGGTGACGGCAGAGACCATAGCACACAAGTTCGGCCTTTCTGTACAGCCTGAACCAGCTTTTCGTGAACTGAGCTTCGGTCAATGGGAAGGGCTGACTTATCAGCAGATTGTGGCCAATTGGGAGGATGCCATGGTCAATTTCATGCAGCACCCGGATATCATGGAAATTCCTGATGGAGAAAGCTTCCCTGAGGTGCAGCGGCGAGCTATGTTGCGCCTGCAGGAACTGATTAGAGAACATGATGGACAGACCATTGTGGTGGTGGCCCATGGGGCAGTCCTGCGGACCATTCTGGCAGCGGCGCTGCATATGCCGCTGCAGTATTTATGGAGCATCCGCCAGTTCAATACGGCAGTGAATATTGTGCGTTACGATGAGGGGGCTAATCCATCCGTTGAATTGTTAAACAGCACGGCTCACCTTGGCAGTACAGTCCAAAGGGGGATTATATAATGAATGTATTGGTGACTGGGGGCGCTGGTTTTATCGGTTCTCATCTGGTACGGCAATTGTTGGCTGCCAATCACGAGGTTACGGTACTGGACAATGTGCGTACGGGAACCTGGCAGCATCTGCCGGCGGGAAAGGATACTTGTACCTGTTGGGAAATGGATATCCAGGATAAAGCGGCACGAGAAAAGATTGCGCAGGCGGGGTTCGATGTGATTGTGCATTTGGCTGGTCAAACCATGGTGGATACGTCCATCATGGATCCGAAATTTGATGCGGCAGAAAATGTGATGGGAACGTTGAATATCCTGGAAGCAGCCCGTCATAGTGGTGTGCAAAGAGTGATTTTTGCTTCTACAGCGGCGGCTTATGGCGATGTTGCAGAGGATAGACTGCCCATTCGTGAAGAGGAAGTAGTGGCACCTATGTCGTTTTATGGCCTCTCGAAAGTAACGATGGAAAGATATCTGCAGCTTTATCATGATTTGTATGGCTTGGATTATGTGGCGCTGCGTTTTGCCAATGTCTACGGTGAGCGCCAAGGGGATAAAGGAGAAGGGGGCGTCATCAGCATTTTTGCTAAACGCATTGCTCAGGGGCAGGAGATTACGGTTTTTGGTGATGGCAAGCAGACCCGGGATTTTATTTACGCGGGAGATATTGCTACGGGGATCATAGCGGCAATGTCGACAAATAAGCCAAATGCGGTATATAACCTTAGCAATCAGACGGAAACCAGTCTGTTGGAGTTGATTGCCTTGCTTGGGAAGGCGACAGGCAAGGTGGTGACGCCGAAATTTGCTGCGCCCCGGGAGGGCGATATCAGACGTTCTACGCTTTGCAATGAAGCAGCGCTTGCAAATCTTGTTTGGCATCCACAGGTGGATCTAGGAGAAGGTTTGGCCCGCACAATCCGCTATTTTCAAGGGCGCTGACCTTACAACAGGAATTTTCGTAAAAAAAGAAAAAAGTTCTTGACTTGCACTCTGTTTTTGCGTAGAATATTTTTATGTGATGTTACGGGCATGGCATCCATTAGCCCCGGAAGCCAGCTGTGAGAACGTCATATACCGATTAAATTATTTGAACTTATTAGGGGGGAAATCGCATGAAGACAACGTTTATGGCAAATGCATCCAACGTTGAGCGTAAATGGTATGTTGTAGACGCTGAAGGGCAGACTGTCGGCCGTCTTGCAGCCGAAGTTGCTAAAGTTCTTCGCGGTAAAAATAAACCGACCTTTACTCCGCACGTTGATACGGGTGATTATGTCATCGTCATCAATGCAGAGAAGGTTAAATTTACGGGTAAGAAGCTTACGGATAAGACGTATTTCCGTCATTCCGGTTATCAGGGCGGCACGACTTTCACGTCCGCTGGCCTGATGCTCGAAAAGTTCCCGGAACGTGTTATTGAGCACGCTGTAAAAGGCATGCTGCCCCATAACCGTCTCGGTGCTCAGATGTACCGCAAACTCAGTGTTTACGCTGGCAGCGAGCATCCGCATGCAGCTCAGAAGCCGGAAAAGCTCGAGCTGAACATTCGCTAATCTGGAGGAGGAACATATAAATGGCACAAGTAAGCTATTACGGCACTGGCCGCAGAAAGTCTTCCGTTGCC
>NZ_JAILPX010000039.1 GCF_024699275.1 Selenomonas sp. | reverse complement strand
CCATCCCGGCGGTGTTTATTTTGATTTTCTTTACTATATATACATCCTCGGGGTTTGTGTATTCCGGCCGTCTCTTTGAAACGGTGTTCGGCTTGCCTTATGAGTATGCCATCTTTATCGGCGCCGGCTCAGTGGTGTTCTATACTTTAGTGGGCGGCTTCCTGGCCGTATCCCGCACGGACTTTATTCAGGGCGTCATGATGTTCTTTGCCATTCTGGTGGTGCCCATTACGGCGGCTATGGAAATGGGAGGCTATACGGCAACGGTGGATGCCATCAGCAACGTGAGCCATTCCATGCTGGAACCCTTCACCAAGCCAGATGGTTCCACGTTGGGGACGATTGAACTGATTTCCCTGCTGGCCTGGGGCATTGGCTACTTTGGCCAGCCGCATATTCTCGTGCGTTTCATGGCGATTTCCAGTTCCAAGGAAATCAAACAGGCCACCCGCATTGCCATGACCTGGGTGGTGCTTTCCCTGGCTGCGGCTGTAGCTGTGGGCATGGTGGGCCGCGTATTTCTGTCTCATGAATTGGCAGGTACGGAATCGGAAACGGTGTTCCTGGTCATGACCAATGAACTTTTCCCGCCCATCGTGGCTGGTTTGATTCTTTCGGCAGTGCTGGCGGCCATCATGAGTACCGCTTCGGCTCAGCTGTTGGTGGCAGCTTCGGCCTTTGCTCAGGATTTTTACCGCACGCTGTTGCGTAAGGAAGCGGAGACCACGGAGCTCATCTGGATCAGCCGGGCTTCGGTGCTGATTATTGCTTCCCTGGCTATCTTTATCGGTCTCAATCCCTCCAGCTTCATTCTGGACATGGTGGCTTATGCCTGGGCAGGCTTTGGTGCGGCCTTTGGCCCGGCACTTCTGTGTGCCCTCTTCTGGCGTCGCACCACTCGCAACGGCGTGCTGGCCGGCATCATTGTAGGCGGCATTACTGTGCTGGTCTGGAAGCAGATTGACTGGCTGGGCCTTTACGAAATCGTGCCGGGCTTCCTCCTTTCCCTGCTGGCTGTTTGTGTGGTCAGCAAAATGGATAAGGAACCGGTAGCTTCCATCGTGAAAACTTTTGATGCCGTAGGCAAAAGCGAAATCTAAAATTATTTTTTTGGCAGGCAGGGATTTTCTCACACTATAGCGAAAAGTTAAGTTATGAAAATTGTAACAGTAACGAGTTCTTATTTTTAAGTGTTGGCAAATGTAAGGAATGTAGAGAAGCGGGTGAGCATTTGTGGAGAAAGTCAAAGTAATGATCGTCGATGATTCGAAGGTCAGTCGTGCGATGCTGGAAGGGAATTTGGCAAGGACGAATTTCGAGGTATGCGCACAAGCCAAAAATGTTGCTGAAGCAGTAGAACTCTATGAGCAGTTCAAACCAGCTGTAGTAACCATGGATATGAATCTTCCGGATGCGGATGGTCTCGAATGCAGCCGTCGGATCCGTATGGTAGATCCTGAGGCCAAGATTGTCATGATTAGTGCCATGAAGGATGCCAGTCTTGTGGCTAAGGGGCGTGAAGTGGGAATCAGTGCGTTCCTGCAAAAGCCTGTGGGAATCAATGAGCTGATTGATACCTTGATGATTCTTTGTCAGAGCAAGGCGGGCAAGGTGGCGGTTTTGCGTGAGTCCTATGCAAAGCCCTTCGTGAAGGCTCTGCAACAGGGAATCTTCAGCATGACTGGTGTGCATAGTGAGGTTGACCTGCAGGAAGAGGAACGCAGCTATCTGGAAATCAGCGGCATTGCCGTGATTGTCGGGCTGACAGGACTGCCTAATGGCCGGGCTATTGTCTATATGGATGATAAGACCATGAAGGATTTTGCTACGGTTATGCTGGATGCGGAAGAAAGTGATGAGATTACGGAAGATGAAGCCAGCGAATCGGTAGAGGAAGCGGTGAACATTATTGTGGGCCGCGGTGTGTCCAATATCAATGATGTGTTCAAAGACAAGGAGATGCGTATTACGCCTCCCGGAACCATTGTGGGGAGTAAAATCCGCATCGCCAGTCCCAAATTGACGACCTTCCGTATAAGTGCGAGAACACGATTGGGTGATATTAATATGAGTGTGGGATTTGCGGAAGGAGAATGATAAGATGGATGCCAAATTAGTTAATCCGTTCGTCGATGCATTCACGACCGTAATGCCGCAGATGGGTTTTCCGGAGCCTAAGCGGCTGAAGATGGGAGTTAAGACAAAGAATGCGGTGAGTATGGGCGTTTCGGTCATTGTAGGCTTTACCAAGCAGATTCGCGGTAATGTGGTTTACAATATGACTGAGGACACCGCGAAATTTATCGCATCGACCATGATGATGGGGATGCCTGTGGCTGAATTTGATGCCATGGCGCAGAGTGCTATTTCGGAAATGAGCAATATGCTTACGGCGAATGCTGCGACTAACCTCACGGGCATGGGACTGGAGGTAGATATTTCTACACCGTCATTGTCCATTGGGCAAAACTTCCAGGTAAAGATCAGTGATGATAATTATCTTACGGTCGAGATGGACCTGGCTGGACATATTGTAGAACTGGATATTGCAGTAGAACAACAATGATGTTATACTAAAAAAGAATTAGCATTGTATACATATTTAATGTGTACAATGCTTTTTTAGATGTGAGGGTTATGGCTTATGTAAGACAGGAGGAGAAGATGAAATTCAATAGTTTGCGGTTTAAGTTTCTGGCTGGCTTTATTCCGCTGTTCGTGGGCAGTTTTCTGATTTTTTTTGCTATTAGTTATTATATGTCCAGTTCGGCTTTGACGCGCAATACGGACTTATTGGCCCAGGAAATCGGTAGTAGTACGGCTAAGGAAATCGAAAAGATTTACCAGCAGCGGGAACTGACTGTGGAATCTTTGACCGGTAATCCTATTATTCGGAATGGTACTAGGGAAGAACGGGTTAAGGTTCTGGCGGATACCTTGGCTAAGCGGCATGATTTTACCATGCTGGCTTATTCGGACGCAGCAGGTCATGCTGTTAGTGATAAGAATAAGGAAATGGACCGTACCAGCCGCGATTATATCAAGCAGGCACGGGAGACAAAAAAGCCCGTCATGACGGGGCCTTCCATATCTGGTACCAGCGGGAAGCTGATTACCATCATGGCGTACCCGATATTGGAAAATAACGAAGTGACGGGTATTGTCTATGGTACCATCGAGCTGGATGAGATTACGAAGCTGGTGGGCGATATCAAATACATGGAAAATGGCCGGGTCTATATTGCTGACCAGGATGGTATTTGTATTGCCTATGCGCAGCTGCCGGAAGAAGTGGGCAAGATGGATTTGTCCAAGGAAGTTTCTTCCAAGAAGCTGGATATGGCCTTGGTAAATGGTTTTACCAGCGCTGTTCAGCAGGATAAGCAGATCTCAACAGAATACACGACGGCCAAGGGGGTGGCCTCCCAGGCGGTATTTACACCGGTTCATCTGGCAAACCGGACTTGGATTGCCGTATCGGTAGCGCCGATTTCTGAAGTGCGGGCGGATGCTTATAATCTGGTAAAGATCATGGGTATGGTAGCCGTTGTTATGGTGCTGCTCATCAGTGGTTTGATCTGGTTTGTGGCGAAAAAACTTTGTGATCCGGTGGTGGCTCTGCGGGAAGAATGCATGGTCATCAATACGGGCGATTTACGTGCCCGGCCCTTGGCTGTGGACAGCAATGATGAGTTAGGGGATTTGGCCCGTGGGTTTAAGGATATGCGGCGTACAATCCGGGAGCTCATTGGTCATATTCAGAAAAATGCAGAGCGGGTATCGGCTTCAGCGGAGGAACTTACGGCAGCTTCCCATCAGTCGGCGGATGCTGCCAGTCAGGCTGCACAGCAGATTGCCGATATCGCGGCAGGGATTTCCCAACAGTCGGATTCGGCTGCCAGTGCAGATAGAACCGCTGTGGATATGGCATCCCGTACCACAAAGGTGGCAAACCATGCGCAAAATATTGCGGAAGTGACGGAAAAAACGGTGCATAGTGTCACGACAGGCCGGGATTCCATCCACAATGTCGTAGAGTCCATGAATACTATCAGTGAAAGCACCACCACGGTGCAGTGTTCGATTAAGGAACTGGCCAAGAGCTCCGATGAGATCGGCAGGATTGTGGAGATGATTTCGGGCATTGCCGAGCAGACCAATCTGCTGGCACTGAATGCAGCTATTGAAGCAGCCCGTGCCGGTGAGTATGGCCGCGGCTTTGCCGTGGTTGCCGACGAAGTCCGCAAACTGGCTGAAGAATCCGCCAGCTCCACCCAGCAGATTGCCAATCTGGTAGCTAAAATCCAGACGGATATGAAACAGGCTGTGGCGGCCAGTGAAGAAAGTGCGGAAAGCGTAGCCAGCAGTATTGATTCCGTCAAAGAAGCGGATGGTATCTTTAAGTCGATTAAGACGGATATTGATGCCCTGGCGGCAGGAATCGTAGAAGTGTCTACCAGTATTAATTCCGTATCGGAAGGTACAGATTCCATGCAACAGGCCGTTAAGGATATTGCAGATATCAGTACCGCTAATGCCAATCGGGCTGAATCTGTATCGGCAACCACCCAGGAACAGTCCGCATCGGCTGAGGAGATTGCGGCAGCAACCCGCGGTCTGGCAGAGCAGGCGGAACAACTGGCCCATGAAGTGGAACGCTTCAAGGTATGAGTTCGTAGGTAAAACAATATAATCTCTGATTTAGCGTGAAGAGCCATAGATACAAGATGTTCAGATCGATGGCTTTTCACGCTGATTTTGTAATTGGAGGAAAAAGTATAAAAAACGGTTGGCAAGGCTAAGAGTTTGGTTTATAATGATGTACAGTATGTTTTAAAGAGGTGGCTAAATGGCGGATGCTATGGTTGCGGTGACAGTGGAAGGCGTGCAGGTGGATACGGCCGGCGAAAGGACCGTAATGAAGACGGCGGCGCGCGGTAAGTATACAGCACGGGCTGGCAAGCATTATGTGCGTTATGAGGATACCTCCCTTCACGACAAGGCAGTACCAACGGTATTGAAATTCAGTGCTGCCGGGCTGACGCTGATTCGCCGTGGAGCTGTGGATATGCAGCTGGAATTTCGGCTGGGGGAGAAGACCCGTAGTGTGTATCAAACACCCTACGGTAATTTTGCTTTGCTGGTGGAAACAAAGAAGCTGGATATCTGTTTTCAGGATGGGCAGGGAAATATACAGGCAGAATATGCGCTGTATCTAAACGATGTCTTGCAGGGGCATAATACCTTAAATGTAGTTATTGATTCATTGCCCTTGGGGCAAAAATAAATTAGGAGGATTTTGGTTTGGATATTAAAGATACGCTGACAGAAGCCATTGTTGCAGCGGCAAAAGGTGCGATTGCCGATGGTGTGTTCCCCGAAGGGGAACTGCCGACGGTTATTTTGGAAGTGCCGCCGCAGAAGGAGTTCGGCGATTTTGCCACAAACTTTGCGATGCAGTCGGCCCGGGTGTTTCATAAGGCCCCCCGTCAGATTGCGGAGGAACTGGTGAAGCGCATCCAGGGGGATTGGCTGGATCACGCACAAATTGCTGGCCCGGGCTTTTTGAACTTTTATCTGAAGGGCAATGTGCTCTACGATTCTTTCCAGAAAATCCTCGCCGAGGGCGAAGCCTATGGTCAGCTTCCGAAAAAAGATGCGCCAAAGATTCAGGTGGAGTATGTCAGTGCTAATCCCACGGGGCTTCTTCATGTGGGGCATGGCCGCGGTGCAGCTGCAGGTTCTGCACTGGTAAATCTGCTGCGGGCAGCTGGTTATCCGGTGGAAAGCGAATATTATATCAATGATGCCGGCAATCAGATGAACAATCTGGCCCGTTCAGTCAATGCCCGTTATTTGGAACTTCTTGGCCAAAAAGTAGAATTCCCGGAAGATGGCTATCATGGTCAGGATATTATTGACACGGCGCAGCGTATTATCGACAAGGAGGGGGATAAGTACCTTTCCATGAGCGATGAAGAACGTTTGGAAATCTTTAAGGATCTGGCCTATGTGGAAAAACTGGCTGCCCTTAAAGAGGACTTAGCTTCCTTTAATGTTACCTTTGATCACTGGTTCAGTGAGCGTACTTTGCATCCGGAAGCGGTAAAAGCTGCCGTGAAGATCCTGCAGGACAATGGCAATATCTATGAAAAGGATGGCGCACTTTGGCTGAAGTCCACGGCCTATGGTGATGACAAGGACCGGGTCGTTATTCGCGACAACGGCGTTCCCACCTATCTGGCTGCTGATATTGCCTATCACCACAACAAATACGAACGTGGCTTTGACCGTCTCATCAACATCTGGGGCGCTGACCACCATGGTTATGTATGCCGCGTCAAGGCTGCTATGGATGCGCTGGGCCATGATTCCAAGAAGCTGACGGTTCTGCTTCTGCAGATGGTTGCGCTTTATCGTGGCGGCGAACTGGTGAAGATGAGCAAGCGTACCGGTCAGAGCGTAACGCTGAATGAACTGATGGAAGAAGTGGGCACAGATGCTGCACGGTATTTCTTCCTGATGCGCTCTCTGGATAGCCAGCTGGATTTTGATTTGGATTTGGCTAAGAAAAAATCCAATGACAATCCGGTGTACTATATCCAGTATGCCCATGCCCGTATTTGCAGCATCTTCCGTCAGTGCAGGGAAACAGGTCTCAGCCTTGGCGAAGCACCGGAGCTTTCCTTATTGACGGATGAGTCGGAAATCAATCTGATTAAGAAGATTGAGGAATATCCAGAGGAAATCGAACGTGCTGCCCGCGATTACGCACCGCAGCGTATTGCCCGCTACAGCTATGATTTGGCCAGTGCCTTCCATAGCTTCTACAATAAATGCCGGATTGTCGGTGTAGAACCGAAGCTGGCAGAAGCCCGTTTGGCTTTGGTTACCGTTACAGCCCATGTCATTCGTCATTCTCTGGGCATTTTGGGTGTATCGGCACCAGAACAGATGTAAGAAAATTTTAGGACTTGGAAGGAGACCCTTTGATTATGGATTTTATCAATAGCTCGGAAGTGGATATTGCCTACTATGTACTGACGGAAAAAGGTCAGACCATGTATTACAAGGATTTGATTCTCGAGGTGATCGAGAAGAAACACAAGCCCGTACAGTCTTTGTCGGCAGCGATTTCCGAAGTGTATACCTTGATTAATATGGACAGCCGTTTCCAGCATGAGGGCGAACAGCAGTGGGGCCTCACCGAATGGAATCCGCCTGAAGTAAAGCGCCATGCAGCCCGTGGGTCGGCAGCCCGTTCCAAGGCGGCCAACAAGGCCATCAATAGCCGTCAGAAGAAACTGGAAAGCATTCAGGAATAAGGAGGTAAATCATGGCAAAGTATATCTTCGTTACCGGTGGTGTGGTTTCGTCCCTGGGCAAGGGGATTACAGCGGCATCCTTGGGGCGCTTGCTGAAAAGCCGGGGCCTTAAGGTCACGATTCAGAAGTTTGACCCCTACATCAATATTGACCCGGGTACCATGAGTCCTTATCAGCATGGTGAAGTGTTCGTTACCGATGATGGGGCAGAAACGGATTTGGACCTGGGTCATTATGAGCGCTTTATTGATATCAACCTGTCCAAGAACAGCAACATCACTACGGGTAAGGTGTACTGGTCCGTGCTTCATAAGGAACGCCGTGGTGAATATCTGGGCTCTACGGTACAGGTTATTCCCCATATCACCAATGAAATCAAGCAGCGTGTCTATGATGTAGCGAAAGCCGATGGTGCCGATGTGGTCATCACCGAAATCGGCGGTACGGTTGGTGATATCGAGAGCCAGCCCTTCCTGGAGGCCATTCGTCAGGTCAAGAAGGAAGTGGGCCCCAATGATACCCTTTACATTCATGTAACCCTGCTGCCGTATATTTCGGCAGCGGGTGAGCTCAAGACCAAACCGACCCAGCACAGCGTTAAGGAATTGCGTGCAATTGGTATCCAGCCGGATATCCTCGTGTGCCGTACGGAAAAGACCATTTCCAAGGACATGAAGGAAAAGATTGCCATGTTCTGCGATGTGCAGCCGGAAGCCGTTATTGAGAACCGTACGGCGTCCACGATTTACGAAGTTCCCTTGATGATGCAGCGGGAAGGTCTGGACAAGATTGCTCTGCAGAAACTCAATATGGACTATGGTCCGGCGGATATGTCCGATTGGGAGAAGATGGTCTACAAAATCAATAATCCGGCCAAGAAAGTCAAGATTGCCGTCGTGGGCAAGTATGTAGAATTGCCGGATGCCTATATTTCGGTAACGGAAGCCCTTCATCATGGCGGCATTGATAATGATGCCTCGGTGAAGATTCAATGGGTCAATGCCGAGAAAATCGAAGATCCGGAAACGGATTTGTCGGAAGTGTTTGTGGGCTGCAAGGGGATTCTTGTACCGGGCGGCTTCGGCGATAGAGGCGTGGAAGGCAAGATCAAGGCCATTCAGTATGCCCGTGAGAATAACATTCCTTTCCTGGGCTTATGCCTGGGTATGCAGTGTGCGGTTATTGAGTTTGCCCGCCATGTCTGTGGCATGACCGATGCCCATAGTTCTGAGTTTGATGCGGAGACGAAACATCCCGTCATCGACTTGATGGAATCCCAGCAGGGCATTGAGGACAAGGGGGGCACCATGCGTTTGGGCTCGTATCCCTGCACCCTGCGGGAAGGCACGCATTCCCTGGCCGCTTATGGTACAGCGAATATTGCCGAGCGCCATCGCCACCGTTACGAGTTCAACAACAAATACCGTCAGGAACTCACCGAGCGCGGCTTAGTGATTGCCGGTACGCTGCCGGATGACAGCTTGGTGGAGATGATTGAGGTGAAAGACCACCCCTGGTTCGTGGCTACCCAGGCTCATCCTGAGCTTAAGTCCCGCCCAAACAATCCCCATCCCTTATTCCGCGATTTTGTGAAAGCCGCATTACAAGTTAAATAAGAACAGCCATTCCAGCCTGACCGCTTACGGAGCTTTTCATGCTTTGCTTAGCGGTCAGGCTGGAATTATTTTCCCTGTAAATTGCTGGAGCAACAGCTGTTATCCCCTTGTCGGGTGTGGCGTCTTTTTTCGGAAAAAACTTTTCTCCAGGCAGGATAAGCCATGAAGTCCGTAGAACTATCCATGTAGGAAAGATGAATGAGTCAAACATAAGGAAATTTTGACTTGGAAATGGGATTTTGGGAAAGGAGGATTTTTGATGCTTATCGATACGGCCTGTTCTTTGGCGTTCTACTGTCAACGCTGTGGCCGAATCCAGCTGCAGGATGTACCTCTCTTTAGCGGGCAGATGCAATTCGCTATGGAGTGTGGGAACTGTGGACATGAAATGGGCAAAATTACCTTGCGGCCGCGCAAAGGACTGGAACTGAACACGGAATGCGGAGTTTGCAAAGGCAGAAATCACCAGGTTATTTCCTGGAAACAACTGCGAAGGATCAGGTTTGCCAGACTTTACTGTCAGCACGATAATTTTGAACTGGGCTATATTGGCCGTTGGCAGGATATTGCCGAATTTCTGGACTTTAATACTGCAGAATACGATGCTTTGCATCCGGCTGATGGTGATTGTTTTCTGGAACACCAGCAAACCCTGTTGGAGGCGTTGAATCGCATTCACGATTTGGCCGCCAGCGGTGAACTGGAATGTACCTGTGGCAGTGCCAATATCAGGGCAGCAGTGCAAAGGGATTCGGTTCGGCTGGATTGTTGTTTCTGTGGCAATTATTGTGAACTTCCGGCAAAGACGGCAAAGGACTTGCAGGCGTTGAAGCCCGGACAGGGAGCAAAATTTCACTGGAAGATGCGTCCATGGCTTGACGTAAAGGAAAAATAGGATTATCATATAAAAATATTGACATACGAGTGAGGGACTATCGGCGCAGGCCGGCAGTCCCATTTTCGCGTAATATATACAAATATTGAGGTGTGAAGATGAATTCTTTATTTGCTGCCTTGGGCAGCAATGCAGGTGTGAAGAAGCTGCAGGACTGCTTTCGGGCAAAGCCCCAGGAGACTTTGGTGTATGGCCTTTCCAATTCCCAGAAACATGCCATTCTAGCAGCGGCCTTCAGTACGGCTCCCCAGCCGTTGGTCATTCTGGTTCATAGCAATGAAGCGCTGAGTGACTGGCGGGAAGATTTGTTGTCCCTGCTGCCGGAGACCGAAGTACTGGAGCTTCCGGAACTGGATATGATGACCGTTCAGGCTGAAGCCCGCAGTATGGAGCGGGCTGCCCGCCGCATGGATGTGCTGGTACGGCTCATGCGCAAAGAGCCGGTTATCGTGCTGGCTAAGGCTGCGGCTGCTGTGCAAAAGGGCATCAGCCGTCAGGATTTTGCCCGGCTCAGCGTCAACATCAGTCTGGGGGATGAAATTCCCCTGGAAAAGCTTTTGCAGCGTCTGGTGCAGCTGGGTTACGAGCATGCCGATGAGGTGGAGCGCATTGGTCAGTTCAGCAACCGCGGCGGCATTGTGGATGTTTACCCGGTCAATGGGGAAAATCCTGTTCGCGTTGAGTTTTTTGGCGACGAAATTGATTCTTTGCGGGAATTTGACCAGAACACGAAGCTTTCCCTAAAGAATATCAATAGTGCTGCCATTATGCCACTGGCCCAGACCGATAGTGCTGGTCAGGCTGAGGTGTTTGTTTCCTATCTGGAGGGACAGGGCGCGGTACTCTTTGATGAACCGATGCGCTTGCGGGAACAGATGCGTACCATGGTGCGGGAAAATCCTGAAATCAAGAATAAGGTATTCAGCTGGGAAGCTGTTCAGTCGGCGGCCCGGGGAAACCGTGTATTTTATTCAGCCATGCTGCTGCAACAGGTCCATGGGGCAGAGGCTTCCCAGACCATTAGTTTTACCGCTCCTAACGTGGCCAGTTTCCAGAAACAGATGGATCTTTTGCTGAACGAAATCAGCCGTTGGCTGGCGCAGAAACAGCATATTTTAATCCTGTTGAGCGAAAAAGCCAAGGCCGATTCCCTGCGGGAGCTTCTGGCGCGTCACCGCTATCCGTCTTTGGTGATTGAAGCGGGGGCAGAACTGCGGTCAGATTGTGTCAATATCCAGGTAGGAAGGCTGATTAACGGCTTTGAGCTGGCCTCAGCAAGTCTGGTAGTGGTGACGGAAAGGGATATTTTCGGTTATGCTAAGCGCCGGGCCATCCGCAGGCAAAGCAAAGATGAAAAACTCGCCCATTTTCGGGACATCAAGCCCGGGGATTATGTGGTTCATGCTGCCCATGGTATCGGCAAGTATATTGGCGTAGAGACACTGGATGTGGGGGGCGTCCATAAAGATTATCTGCATATCAAATACGGTGGGGATGATAAACTCTATGTGCCCACGGAGCAGGTCAATCTGCTGCAGAAATACATCGGTGCCGAAGGCGAAGTGCCCCGCCTGCATCGCATGGGGGGGACGGAATGGGCAAAGGCCAAAGCCCGGGCCAAGAAATCCGTGGAGGACATTGCCAAGCAGCTTATCGAAATCTATGCCAAGCGCCGTCAGGCCAAAGGCTTTGCCTTTTCGCCGGATGACAGCAGCCAGCATGATTTTGAGGATGCTTTCCCGTATCAGGAAACCGATGACCAGCTGAAGGCCGTTTCCGAAATCAAGGCGGATATGGAAAAGGAAAAGCCCATGGACCGGCTGCTTTGCGGTGATGTGGGCTTTGGCAAGACCGAAGTGGCCATCCGGGCTGCTTATAAAGCCGCCATAGACGGCAAGCAGGTGGCGGTGCTAGTACCTACTACCGTATTGGCGCAGCAGCATTTTCAGACCTTTAATGCCCGCTTTATGGATTTTGCGCCCCAGGTGGATGTCATCTGTCGCTTCCGTACGGCCAAGGAGCAGAAGCAGACCATTGAAAGGGTCAAAGCCGGGCAGGTGGATATCCTCATTGGCACCCATGCAATCCTCAATCAGAACAAGGTGCAGTTCAAGAATCTGGGCTTGCTGATTGTGGACGAGGAACAGCGCTTTGGGGTCAAGCAGAAGGATAAGATTCGCAAGCTGGCAGCGGGGATCGATGTACTGACGCTGTCGGCTACGCCGATTCCCCGTACTTTGCATATGTCATTAGTGGGCGCCAGGGATATGAGCATTATCGAAACGCCGCCGGCGGATCGTTTCCCGGTTCAGACCTATGTGGTGGAGGATAACGATGTGGTCATTGCCGGGGCCATCAAACGTGAAATTAAGCGGGGCGGTCAGGTGTATTTTGTCTACAATCGCGTGGACACCATCGACCGGATGCGAGAAAAGCTGGAAGCCCTGGTACCGGATGCTCGTGTCCAGACCGCCCACGGCCAGATGCCCGAAGAACTTTTGGAACGGGTGATGATGGATTTCTACGAAGGTGAGTACGATATCCTGCTGGCCACCAGTATTGTCGAGAACGGTTTGGATGTGGCCAATGCCAATACCATCATCGTCTACAATGCGGACCATTTCGGTTTGTCCCAGCTCTATCAGATGCGGGGCCGGGTGGGCCGCTCCCATCATATGGCTTTTGCGTACTTTGTCTATCAGGCGGATAAAATCCTTACGGAAACGGCGGAAAAGCGCCTGCAGGCCATGAAGGAATTTGCCGAATTGGGCGCAGGCTTTAAGATTGCCATGCGGGATCTGGAAATCCGCGGTGCAGGCAATCTCTTGGGCTCGCAGCAGCATGGTCATATTGCCAGCGTTGGCTTTGAGATGTACTGTAAGCTTTTGGAAGAAGCCGTGGATAAATTGCAGCATGGCGAGAAGGAAGTCGTTGAAGTACAGCCGGACCCGGTCATTGACCTGCAGATTGAAGCCTATATTGATGGGGATTATGTCAGCGATGCCATGCATAAAATTGAAATCTATCAGCGCATTGCCGGGATTCGCAGCAATGAAGAAGTCCACAATCTTTTGGATGAACTCATCGACCGTTTTGGCGATCCCACGCCGGCGGTGATGAATTTGCTGGAAGTGGCCAGAATCAAGAATTACGCCCGGGAACTGAAAATCCGCATTATCAGTGAGATGCCCAAGGCCTTGGATTTGTATATCCTGCCGGGGTACCGCTTGCCGGCCAAGGGGCTTTTGGCCGTGGATAAGGTTTTAGGCCGCAGTATGCGCTCGCTGCCCGGGAAGAACGGCTATCGTTTTGCCCTGCAGGAGAGCCAGAAGAAGAACATCATCAATTTTGTTCTGCGGCTGCTTCTGCTGGCTAAGGGGGAAGAAGATGCTGTCCTGCAGAAAAAAGCAGTTGGCAGCCAGGTGAAGAAAGCAGTAAGGAAATGAGGAGATTATGGCAAAGATTACGGTAGTGGGGTTAGGTCCTGGCCATGCAGGGCTGATTACCCGGGAAAGCTGGGCGCTGATGGAGCAGGCTGCTCATTTGATCCTGCGCACCAGGATTCACCCTACAGTGGCGGCTTTGGATGAGGCAGGGATTACCTACACGACTTATGATGGCTTTTATGAGGAAGCCGCGGATTTTGAAACCCTTTATCGCAGCATTGCTGCGGATTTGCTGAAGCGGGCGGCAGCAGGGGAAGATTTGGTCTACGTGGTGCCGGGCAGTCCCTTGGTGGCTGAGCGTACGGTGGTATTGCTCCGCGATTTGTCCAAGGATACTGCTGTGGACGTGGATATTCGTCCCGGTATGAGTTTTGTGGAGGTCATGTATACGCGATTGGGAATTGACCCGGTGGAAGGGCTGACTATCCTGGATGCTTTGGATATTGAGACCTTAAAGGAGACGCCGGCACAGTCTTTGATCATCACCCAGGTGTACAGCCAGCCCATTGCTTCAGATGCCAAGCTGATGCTTATGGATTTGTATCCGGACGAGTACGAGATAACCTATATTCACAATCTGGCCATGGCTGATGAAAGCATTCGCCAAATTCCGCTTTATGAACTGGACCGTCAGCCGGATTTGGATCATTTGACCAGTCTCTATATCCGTCCTTTGGCCGCAAAAAAGGGCTGAAACGGGCTGATTTAGGGACGGGACAAGGGTTTTTTCCCGAAAACCCTTGATTTTTGCGGGCGTTTCTGTTAAATTCTCTTATAGCGGAATGAACCGCAGGGCTGGCGGACTGCCGTCAGCAGTAATAATCTTCTTTAAGGAGGCTACGATCATGAATAAAACTGAATTGGTAGCTAATATTGCAGAAAAATCCGGTCTGACGAAAAAAGATGCGGAAAAGGCTCTGGGTGCTTTTTTTGAAAGCGTACAGCAGGCTCTGATTGAGGGTGACCGTGTGCAGCTGATTGGCTTTGGTACTTTCGAAGTGAAAGAACGTGCTGCTCGCAAGGGCCGCAACCCCCAGACGGGCAAAGAGATTGAAATTCCGGCAGCCAAGAATCCGGTTTTCAAAGCTGGCAAGGCATTGAAGGATGCAGTCAACGGCTGATTCGAATCATAAGCGAAACCGTGCTCTTCGGAGCACGGTTTTTGTCATCTAGGCCCTTTTTGCGCAGAAATCTGGGCATAAAGGATGGAATGAAGAGGAGATTTTCATGAAGGATAAGCGCATTTTGATTTCTGGAGGGACCTCTGGCATAGGACTGGCTGCAGCCAGCCTGTTTTTGGAAGCGGGAGCAAAGGTGGCTTTATTGGGCAGGTCAGAGCAGCGGGGCAAAGATGCTCTCCAGGGACTAGCGGCAGGTAACCGGGCGACTTTTATTCAAGGGGATGTCAGCCAACTGACGGATTGCCGGCTGGCCGTGGATAAGGTCAGGAAACAATGGGGCGGTCTTGACGTATTGGTCAATTCTGCCGGCATCTATCTGGAAGGCGCCATTGAGGATATGCAGGCGGAGCAGATTGATGCGGTGCTGGATATCAATGTCAAAGGCACATATTATCTCAGTCAGGCAGCGGTGCCAGCCCTGAAGGAATCCCGGGGGAATATGGTCAATGTGGCTTCTGATGCCGGGGTGCATGGCAACTACTATTGCAGTCTCTACTGTGCCAGCAAGGGGGCAGTGGTGATGTTTACCAGGGCCTTGGCACTGGAATTGGCTGGCTTTGGCGTGCGGGTCAATGCCATTGCTCCGGGGGATATTCTGACCCCCTTGACCGAAGCCCAGCTGAAGGGAGCGCCGGATCGGGATGCAGCCCTGCGGGAAATGGCTTCTGTTTATCCTCTGGGACGTATCGGCAAAGCAGAAGAAGCGGCGGCAGCCATAAAGTTCTTAGCCTCCCCGGAAGCAGGGTTTATTACGGGGACGATTTTGGGTGTGGACGGTGGTCTCACTGCCTGATTTATGTTACAATAGGCAGGTGTGAAATCTAACAGATGGAGAGGTGGCACTGATGGCGCCCAAGAAAATATTAATCCTGACCGCATCCATCGGTTCTGGTCATATCAAAGCGGCGGAGGCGGTGGCCCAGGAACTTAATCGTCAGCACCCCGGGGCAGAGGTCATCACGATTGACTTCATGGCTCGCAGTACATCTTTCTGGCACTGGCTGACGAAAAAAATCTATTTAGAAATGCTGCATTTCGTGCCGAATCTCTACGATGTGTTTTATAAACTTTCCGCCAGCGAAAAAGGGGGCAGCTGGGGGAAGGACGTGTTTGCCTATTTTATGCTACCGGTATTTGCGCGACTGCAGGCAGAACTGCAGCCGGACAGCGTAATCTGTACCCATCCCTTTCCGGCGGGAACGGTGGCCCTTTGGAAAGCGAAGCAGCATAGCAGCCTGCCCTTGTCTGTGGTGATGACGGATTATTCCCTGCATCAGATGTGGCTTTGTGCTGGTGTGGATCACTATTTCATGGCCACAGAACACATGCGGCAGGATATGATGAAGCAGGGCTTTGATGAAGGAAGCCTGCACGTCACAGGTATTCCCATCAGCTCTGCTGTTCGGAGCATGCCCGGGAAGAAAGAATTGCGCGAGGAACTGGGCATCGGCAGGGAACAGAAGGTTGTGCTGCTGATGGGCGGCGGTTTGGGACTGGGCGGCATTGAACGCACGTTGCAGCAGCTGGAAAAGATTACGCAGACCTTGCTGATTCTGGTCATTGCTGGCCGCAACAATCAGTTGCTACAGCAGGCCGAGGATTTTGCGGAGCATTCCCATCATACCATCCGGGTCTGGGGATATACCGATGAGGTCCGGAAGCTGATGCGGGCGGCGGACCTGCTCATTACGAAGCCGGGCGCCTTGACCATCAGTGAGGCCTTTGCCTTGGGAACGCCGATGCTGCTACATGATCCCATTCCTGGTCCAGAGACGGAAAATGCCGTCTATGCTACCCGCCATGGTGCGGCAGTTTGGCTTCATCCCGGTGAAAATCTGGCTGCAGCGGTGGACGAAATCTTTCGGCGGGATTGCCTGGCCCAAATGCAGGCGCAGGCCTTGAAAAGCGCCAGACCTATGGCTGGACAGGAAATTGTGAAAATAATTTTGACAGCAGCAGGTTTTTTTGCAGGAAACAGGGAATAATATATTTGCGAGATTTGCTGGTGTTGGCATTTTATGGGAAGATTGGTGATAGCATGGCGGTATTTCAACTGCAGAAGGATGGATCCAATAACAAGATATGCCCAAAATGTGGTCGGCCATTGCATTTCGTGGATGGCACAGCGGTGCAGATCGTTAGCGGCCGTGCAGATATGTCTTCAATCCTGCCGAAATATGAATGCTGGAATTGCGGTGTGTACTTCCAGGAACTTTTGGGCTCGGGCTTTTATGATGAACACGATTTGCCGAACAGTGCAAGTCCAAAGAATAAAGAAAAGTGGGTGCCCACGGGAGAACTTAAGCCCACGGAGCTTAAGCGGGATGCACACAATCAATGTGTCTGCCCCCGTTGTGGTGAGTTGATGGATTATGTGGAAGGGCGGGCCGTGACTTTGGTAAATGGGCGGCCGGATATGGAAAATGTCAAGGATCATTTCCATTGCCCAAACTGTTCCTCCTATTTTCGTCGGATTGCTTCCACGAATTATTTTCAATGGTCAGAAACGTAGTTTTTTCTTGCCATGGGGCGGGTTTGCAGGTATTATAGAATAGATTGAGTTTGGCGAGGAGGGATGATGATGAGAGCAAGGAAGGAAAGGCGCGGTTTCAATTGGTTTGCGCTGCTCATGCTTGCCATTATTGTCTATTTTTCCTCGATCCTGATTTCCCAGCAGGTCTATCTTAGCCAGGCGGCTGATGATTATGCAGCGGCTCAGGCAAGACTGGAGGCAGCGGAGAAGGAAAATGCTGCCCTCAAGGAAGAAGCCCGGCAACTCAATGAACTGGGCTATATCGAAAAGATTGCCCGGGAAGAACTGGGGATGACCAGAGCAGGGGAACTGCCCTACAGCGTTGGTCATAAATAAGCATTTACGCGTTTGTATCTCTTGACACTCGCGAGCGGTCAAGGGTATAATAAATCCTGTATCTTTGAATACGCTAAGGAGGAAGAATTAATTTGTCCATTGAAGTTGGCAGCGTGCTGGATGGTGTCGTATCAGGCATCACGAATTTTGGAGCATTTATTGAATTGCCAGAGGGGAAAACAGGACTTGTACATATTTCGGAAGTTGCAGATGAGTATGTAAAGGATGTCCATGATTTTTTGGCAGAGAAAGACAAGGTAAAGGTTAAGGTAGTAGCCATTGATGAGAGAGGTAAGATTGGCCTGTCCATCAAGCAGCTGCAGGAGAAAAAGGCCGAGGAGAAAACCGAAGCCCCAGCCCGTGAGCGTTCTTCCTTCCGTGCACCTAGAAGTAATTTTGGGGGCCGTGATTTCCGAAAACCAAATCGTTACGGTGCTGCTTCAGCATCCTTTGAGGATAAACTGTCTAAGTTCCTCAAAGATAGCGATGAGCGCTTGACGGACCTGCGGCGCAAGACGGATTCTAAACGTGGCGGACGCGGTTCCCGTCGGGACTGAGCATAAACAGGAAGCACTCTGCAAAGGGTGCTTTTGTTCATTATGATGATTGAGGCAGTTGCGATGCGGAAAAAAGTAGAGCAGTTTTGCAGCCGCCAGGGACTGCTACCCATGGGGGCGAAAGTCCTCGTGGCCTGTTCTGGCGGGGCAGACTCGCTGGCTTTGCTGGATATCCTTTGGCGGCTGGCACCTCGTCATGAGTGGCAGATTGCCGCTGCTCACTATGAACATGGCATCCGGGGAGAGGTATCTCTGGCGGATGCCCGTTTTGTAGCTGACTTTTGTCAGCAGCGCCAGATTCCCTGCTATGCAGCACATGGAGATGTGCCCAGGGAAGCGGTAAAATTAGGCATGACATTGGAACAGGCAGCCCGTTATTTGCGTTATGCCTTTTTGAAGCGGATACGGCGGGAGCAGGGCTTTGACTATATCGCCGTGGCCCATCATGCTGATGATCAGGCGGAAACCGTGCTGATGCGCATTTTGCGGGGGACGGGGATAACCGGCTTGGGGGCGATGCGTCCCCAAAGCGGCAGGGATGGTCATATTGTGCGCCCGCTCTTGGGGCTGTGCAAACAGGATCTGCTGGACTATTGTCACCAGGAGCACCTTCTCTATCGGGAGGATGCCACAAATTTTCAGGCGGATTGTACCCGTAATCGCCTGCGGTTAGAACTTTTACCGCAATTGCAGAGAGAATACAATCCCGAAATCAGCAGAGCCCTCTGTCAGTTGGCAGAGGTGGCTGCCGAGGAAGAGGATTTCCTGCAGGAAGAGGTTGCCCGTTATCATGCTGACGAAGGCTATGTACGGCAGGAGGATGGCGCTATTGTGCAGGCAGCTGTTGCTAAGCTGCATCCTGCACTGCAGCGGGGCCTTATCCGCAGGCTTTGGAAAAGGGTTACCGGTTCTGGCCTGGACCTTGGTTATCAGCAGACGGAACGGGTACGCTCTTTGCTCCTTCAGGGGGCGACAGGGAGTCAGCAGGAACTATCGCATTGCTATACCGCCCGTATAACCTACGGCTATCTGGTGATGGACAAGACGGTGGATAGGCGAGAGACTTCAGGGAAAAACGGTCTGCAGGCCATGGCGATAAAGATTCCGGGCAGCATGGATTGGGGCGGTTTCCATGTGATGACGGCGTGGCAGGCGGAAATGGACCGTGAGGTTAAGACGTCTTCCCAGGAACTTTATCTGTACCCAGAGAATTTTGACGAACCATTGGTCCTGCGTTTTCGCCGGCCGGGGGATTTTATGGTTCTTCCTGGCGGGTCCAAGAAGATCAAGAAGATCATGATTGACGATAAGATTCCGCAAGGGATGCGGGATACACTGCCTTTGCTGGCTGCAGGCAGTGAGATAATCTGGATGATTGGCCGCAGGCGCAGTGCAAGATGTTTGCAGGGCCATGCGGATTATCATAGAATTTTATATCTCAGGATTGAGGAGAGAGGATTTAAGCATGTTACATGAAGATATCGAAAAAGTAGTTTTTTCGGAGGAACAGATTCAGAAGCGTATTGCTGAAATGGCCAAGCAGATTACGGAAGACTATAAGGATGCCAAAGAAGACATCTATTGTGTAGGCATCCTGAAGGGCGCGGTCATGTTCTATACGGATTTGGTTCGCCGCTTGGAACTGCCGGTGCGCTTTGACTTTATGATTGCTTCCAGCTATGGCAATGGCACATCCACCACAGGATCGGTTAAGATTCTTAAGGACCTGGATTATGATATTGAAGGAAAACACCTTATCGTTATCGAAGATATAATAGACTCAGGTACGACGATGAATTACCTGTCCAAGTATTTCCGTGAGCGCAAGCCGAAGTCCGTAAAACTTTGTTCCTTGCTCTCCAAGCCGTCCCGTCGCGTGGTGGAAGTTCCCATCGACTACTGCGGTTTTGAAGTACCGGATGAATTCCTGGTGGGCTATGGTCTCGACTACGCAGAGATTTACCGTAACCTGCCGTATATCGGTGTGCTGAAGCCTGAGATTTACGCCGACAAATAAACATCCTGAGGGACCAAGGTCTCTTGGAAGGAGGGCAATGGATTGAATAAGTTTCTACGCAACGTAGGGTTCTATTTGTTGATTATTTTGGTAGCCATTTCCATCATTGACTACTTCTCAACAAGGAACGCGACTAAACAGGAAATGGGCTATACCAATTTCCTGCAACAAGTGGATGAAGGCAAAGTAGCTAAAGTTGTCCTCATTCAAAACACCATTCGCGGTACGTTGTCCGATGGTACAGAATTTACGACGATTACGCCGGACAATCCGAACCGCGATCCGAAACTCTTTGATAAACTCTCTGCCAAAGGGGTGGAGATTGATGCGGAAAATCCGCCGGAACCGCCTTGGTGGTCCACCATGTTCTCGTCCCTGCTGCCAATCCTGCTTCTGGTAGGGGTATGGTTCTTCATCATGCAGCAGACCCAGGGCGGCGGTGGCCGTGTCATGTCCTTCGGCAAGAGTCGGGCCCGCATGAGCGGCTCGGATAAGATCAAGGTCAACTTCAAGGACGTGGCTGGTGCCGATGAGGCCAAGCAGGAACTGGAAGAAGTTGTGGAGTTCCTCAAGCATCCCAAGAAGTATAATGACCTCGGTGCCCGTATTCCTAAGGGCGTATTGCTCTTTGGCCCTCCGGGTACTGGTAAGACGCTGCTGGCCCGGGCTGTGGCTGGTGAAGCCGGCGTTCCCTTCTTCTCGATTTCCGGTTCGGATTTTGTGGAGATGTTCGTCGGTGTCGGTGCCTCCCGTGTTCGCGATTTGTTCGATCAGGCCAAGAAAAATGCGCCGTGCATTGTCTTTATCGATGAAATCGATGCCGTTGGTCGTCAGCGTGGTGCTGGTGTAGGCGGCGGTCATGATGAACGCGAGCAGACACTGAACCAGTTGCTGGTGGAGATGGATGGCTTTGCTGCCAATGAGGGCATCATCATCATCGCAGCCACCAACCGTCCCGATATCCTGGACCCGGCGCTTCTGCGCCCAGGCCGCTTTGACCGGCAGATCGTGGTGGATAAACCCGATGTGCGCGGCAGACTGGCCATCCTCAAGGTGCATACCTCCGGCAAGCCGGTGGATGGCGCTGTTGACTTGGATATCCTGGCTCGCCGGACGCCGGGCTTTACCGGTGCCGACCTCAGCAATCTGGTCAACGAAGCGGCACTTCTGGCTGCCCGCCGGGATAAGAAAAAGATTTATATGCAGGAACTGGAAGAAGCCATTGAACGCGTCATGGCTGGCCCTGAACGCAAGTCCCATATCATGAACGATGAGGAAAAGCGTCTGACCGCTTATCATGAAGGTGGTCATACCCTGGTGGGTATGATGCTTAAGCATGCAGATCCTGTACATAAAGTTACCATTATTCCGCGAGGCCGTGCTGGTGGTTACACGCTGATGCTGCCCAAGGAAGACCGCAATTATGCCACGAAGTCGGAACTTCTCGACAAGCTTAAAGTGGCCATGGGCGGCCGGGTAGCTGAAGAGATTGTACTGCAGGAAATCAGCACGGGGGCGTCTCAGGATATCCAACAGGCAACTCGTATGGTGCGTGGCATGGTCATGCAGTATGGTATGAGTGATGTGCTGGGCCCTGTGGCTTACGGCGAAAGCCAGAACCATCAGGTGTTCCTGGGCCGTGACTTCCATCAGGAACGCAACTACTCGGAAGAGGTGGCCAGCGAAATCGATAAGGAAGTCCGCAAATATCTGGAAGAGGCTTATGAAGCCTGCCGCCAGATTATTACGGAAAACCGCGATAAGCTGGAACTTATTGCCCAGGCGCTGATCGAAAGAGAAACGCTTACGGCTAAACAGTTGGAAGAGCTCTTGGAAAAGGGCGTTATCACCGATGAAGAACCAAAGGAACCGTCTAAGGATGACGATAATGGTCCTAAAGATGGTGATCCAGCTCAGATTCCGCCGACAACGCTTGTTGAACAGGCCCATAATGAAGCCATAGAGGTTGAAACAGCAAAGGAGCCCGTACCAGCTGGCGGCGTACCCGAAGAAAGCCGGGAACCAAAATTCAATGTGACCCATTATGACAAGTAAATAAGAACAGTCCGTAAAGGTGCTGTGGCAAAATGAACATTCATTTTGTCACAGCACCTTTTTTTGTATGTAAAATACATAGGAAAACTTGTGCAAAAATGCAGTGTATGCTATATTATTAAAGTAACCTAAAAACAGTGCAAAAAGCACTATAAATAGGAATAAAAATAAGAAGGGATTTCGTATTATATTGAATGCAGTAAGTGGAAATGTGCATGTAAAAAGGAAAATAGGGCATTATTTTGGTCCGCTGGTCTTCGTGGCTGCTGATTATGCGGCAATTGTTTTGACGGGCCAATTAGCCAATATGGTATATGACCAGTCGATATCCAGGAGTTACATATACTTGTGGCTTCCATTAACGTTCCTGTTGTTTTTGCTTCAATCGCGGGCGTATAGTGCCATGCAGCCATTCATTTACACTGTACGCAGTGTGTTCTACGGCATTGGCTATGGCATGCTGGCTTGTATTGTTGCGCTGTATTTCTTTACCACGTGGCAGGCACCCCGTTCATTTTTTCTAGGGTTCTGGCTATTGATGTTAGTTACTCTTTATGCAGAGCGTATAGGCATTAGTTTATGGTTGAAATACTGTCATCATTTCTATGAAGATGTTGTTCTCGTAGGTGCCGGCAAGACTGCCGAAAGGACACTGCATTTCTTTCAGGATGATTTAGGCTATCGCTATAATATTGTAGGTTTTCTTGATGACAACCCGATTTCGGAAAAAGTTGCCAGTAGCTACAACCTGCTGGGCAAAGTCAGCGAAGTTGAAAATATCGTTAAGAATAGCTTGATCCAGACCGTAATTATCACCGCTCCGGGGATGGAGCGGGACAGGCTTCAAAAATTGATTACCACCGTACAGCCCCATGTGCGGAACGTATCTTATGTGCCGGATTTAATCGGTACGCCTATGATGGGGGTGGAAGCGCAGGTGCTCTTCACGGAAGAAATCCTAATGCTTCATATGCGGAATAACTTAGCTATGCGCCGTAATCGGATTTACAAACGTATCTTTGATTTAGTATGCACGATTGGTGGAGGACTTTTGATACTACCTATTATTGCTATAGTGAGCTTGTTGGTAGCAATTGACAATAAGGGTAATGTGATTTTTGCACATCGTCGCATTGGCAAGGATGGCAAAGAGTTTCCTTGCTATAAGTTTCAGTCCATGGTACCCAATGCGCAGGAAAAACTGGTTGAGTACTTAGCCACTAATCCTGAAGCAAAAAAAGAATGGGATGAAACGTTCAAGCTGACCAATGACCCCAGAGTTACCAAGCTGGGCGGTTTCCTGCGTAAGACCAGCCTGGATGAGCTTCCTCAGCTATGGAATGTCATCAAGGGCGATATGAGCCTGGTAGGCCCACGGCCCATCGTGCAAAAAGAAATCGAACGTTATGGTGAATACTTCCGTGAATACGCTATGGTACTGCCGGGCATCACCGGTATGTGGCAAGCTAGCGGTAGAAGTGACACTACCTATGAAGAACGTGTAGCCATGGATACATGGTATGTAAGAAACTGGTCAGTATGGTTGGATATCATGTACTTGGCCAAAACATTCACTGCAGTCCTCTTCGGCAAAGGCGCATACTAAAGCCTTTCCTAACTCAAAATAAACGTGTAAGGAGAACCAAACTTCATGGAAAATAAACCTAATTTACAAGAAGACATCATCGACCTTGGCAAACTGGCTGATATTGCCATCGCCCGCAAAAAGGAGATCGCTATAATCATCGCTGGCTGTACTATCCTCGCCGCAGGTGTATCTTTCGTTCTTCCCAAGCAATACGAATCCACCACGCTCGTTCAGACAAGAAGCGCAGGCAAAGACATCACCGGTGCTGCCGCGATGGCTTCGATGATGGGGATCAATGTGGGAGGCAGCAGTTCTGCAAATTCGCCCACCAATTATATAGAGCTTATGAGATCGCGTCATGTATTGGAACCGATTATCGATTCGCTGGAATGGGAAGATGAGAAGAAAAAGCCTACAGCTGAGGCTTTTGCTAAGTCCAATTTGGACATCAAGAACACAAAACAGACCAATTTGATAACGGTAACGGCCAAAGGGCGTACACCGGAAGAAGCCCAACAGATAAGTCAAGGTGTTGTGGACAACTTCCTTGCTATGCAGACGGACATGAACCAGCAAACCCAGAGTCTGCTGGTGAAATTCCTCAATAAACGCATCGAGACGGCCAAGAAAGAGGCCGATGAAGCTGCAACAAAATTGGCTGTCTATTCCAAAGAAAATAAAATGTATGCCCCTGACGAACAGGCGAAACTGGCTATTGAACAGCTGAACGCTTACGACAAAGCCATCGGCGATATGGAGGTAGCGCAAAAAAGTGCACAGGCTACTTATGATACGGCAACAGCAAAGCTGAATCAGCAAAAAGCAGGTGCCAAAAACTTCCATATTAATGACAACACTACGGTTCAAAGTCTTCGTGCGCAGATTGTCAGCAAACAGGTGGAACTTGTAGGCCTGCGGGAAAACTACACGGAAGAACATCCCAGTATTATACAGGCTATGAAACAGTTGGAAAGCCTTAATAATGCCTTAGTGAATGAAGTTAATGCTGCGGTAGATTCCAGCGCGGCAAGTCTTAATGCGGCGTATGCAGAACTCTTGAAGGATCAGGCTGTAGCTGAAGCTCAGGCAAGCGCTGCCAGCGCCAGCGAGGATGCTATTAAGGCCAAAAAGGAAGAGAAAGAAAAGAAAATGGATGCTTTTCCCGAGGCTGTAAGGCAGTATATCCAACTGCAAAGTGATTCTAAGCTGAAGCAGGAAGTATATTTGAACCTTGTGAAACAGTGCGAACAGGATAAGATTCAGGAAGCAATAGAAAGCATGGATATACAGATTATCGATGCAGCTGATTTACCTGATGTGGATAAACCTAGTGCACCTAAAAGATTTTTGATTATTGTATTAGGTTTTGCAGTATCTATAGTTATTTCAATATTGTACATAATATTTTGTCTGAGAAAATATGTATGTGATGATAAGGGGAACAATTCATCTGTTCGATGAATTGAGGTTTGAAATACATGGTCTTTGTTAAACCTATATTTTGGGATTGCAGAAGCAAAAATAACAAGCTAAAGCAGGAGAATGAACTGATTTAATAAGATGATTACTCTGTAAGATAACAGTCACTAAATTATTGATAAGGATTAATCTATTAATGTAGTGAATAGTTATTAAAAATGAAGGCGGAAATAATATATGAATATTACGATTATAACAGTAGTATACAATGCAGGAAAAGAAATAATACCCACAATAGAAGCAGTATTAAATCAAACAATAGCCCCCTATGAATATCTATTTATAGATGGTGCATCTAGAGATAATACTTTAGATATTATAGAAAGCTACAAAGAGAAAATTGAACAAAAGGGAATACGATATAAAGTTGTATCTGAACCTGATAAAGGACTATATGATGCAATGAATAAAGGAGTCAAACTAGCTGAAGGGAATTTTATAGTATTCGCCAACGCTGGAGATTGGTTGGAACTAGATGCTGTCAAAATTTTTATGGATGTTTACCAAAAAGAAAAATATGATTTTGCATATGGGAGTATTGGTTACATATGCAAAAAAAGGATTGTAAAAAAATCTCGTAAAGATAGATTTATATCAAGTCGAAACTGGAATCATCCTAGTAGTATCGTACGAAAAGAATTGTACCTAGAAAATCCTTTTGATTTAAAATATTCAATTTATGCGGATTTTGATTGGTTCTTAAAAATGAGGAAAAGTAATGTTAAGATTACAATACTCCCTTCTAATAATGTTATTAGTAATTTTAGGATTGGCGGAGCAAGTATAAATGATGGTTTAAAAGCTGCATTGAAAAGAGCAAATGAAAAATATATGGCATATATTTCAAATGATTATTCGAGATTATATTGTTTAGAGTCTTATGGCTGGGAATTTATAAAGTATATTTTTGCTAAAATAAATACTTTGTAATGTCAAATTAAGAAGTTGTGAGAAAAATATGGACAGCTTACTATATATATCAATGATTTTGTACATGGGTGTGCAATTATGTGTTCCAATCATATTATGGAAAAGTAAAAAAAATACGGTGTTTTTTTCTTCTATCCCGACGGTAATTATTCCCTATATTTTAGGGGCTTATTATTTTATAGAACATGCAAGACAAGATTATGGAGTAGAAGTATATATTGAAGAAATATATTCGTATATTCTCTTGTTAGGCGTTTTTAGCTATATAATGGCTTATGTTTGCGGTTTTTATTCGCATAATATTCTTTATAAAAAATTCATTGAAATATTGCATATATTAGCTCCTGGAAATATATGTAATGTGTTAAAAGGGACGGAAGTACTTGCACTGATATCAATAGTATTGTTTGTTATATCTTTTATTGGGATGGGATTTGTACCAGCATTTGCAGAAAATGTGATGGCCGCAAAATATATGAGTGGGGAATATCAAGAACTATATAAAGATTTTGCAGTTACATATAGGTCGGCACTTGTTATTGCTAATTTATCAGTTATTTTATTGCTTATAAAATTAGCAGTGGCCAATGGAAAATCAAAAATGATTTGTTTATTGTTGATTGTAGTGTTGGTGATTTGTTTGGCTTTAACAATGAGAAGGAGTCAAATTTTTGCTGGTGTGTTTGCATTTTTATTTTCCTTTATGGCATATAAGAAAAAATGGATGTTCGGTTCATTTGTTGTTGGATATTTATTGATATATATGCTAGGTTCGGCAGGTAATGCATTTTTCTTTTATATGATAGGTTTAGGTGATGAACCTGAATTGTATGACGTAATTCGAGGTATGCCTGATGTACAAGATCAGCTGATATTTTTACAACACTGGATTAATGAGGGCTGGTCTCCAACGATGGGGACAAATATTGTTGGTGGATTAATTCCTTTTCATTCAGAGTATAATTTATCAGCGCTAACACTTTATGTTATAGGAGTAACTCCAGGGGAAGTTTCTAGTGGAGGGTTTAGGTTGCCAATTCCATTAATAGGTTATATTTCCTTTTCTTGGATAGGTGTAATATTAGTTACAACAGTTAATGCTTATTTATCGGGGGTGGTGTTAAGTCTTGTGAAAAAGTATACTGAAAATAGAAGTGTGGAAGAATTCATCATCATTAATGCAATAATGATACCATCGATAATCGGACCTATAACTGATATTATGACTGGTATAAGCATTGATGTATGCTTAAAATTGATTGTTGTAGTACTATTGTTTTTGGTATGTAATTATAAAATGAAATTTAGGTGATATGAGAATGATATATTCAGATAAATTAACTATAAATCTATCAATGTTTTCAGAAAAATATACTGGTATGGGGATTTATGCTATGCACTGTAGAAAGATTTTAAAAGAGTCTTTTTGGTGCGATGAAATATTAGCTGATGGTATGAATTTAGAAACTTTAGAATCTTCTAGTGGGAATGTAATACGTTCGCCGCGATATATAACGACAGGATATTCTTCGACAGCTGCATTATATAGATTGTTTTACCAAAAATATTTGGCAACTAAAGATTTAGGTATAGTATATACCCCTACACATCATGGGTTGATTGGTTACAAAAAACAAATAGTAACAATACATGATTTAATATCATTGAGGTATCCAAAACAGCATTTTGCACAATATTTATATTTTAAAAAAATATTACCGCTAATAATAAAAGATTGTAGAGGAATAATTACGGTATCAAAAACAACAAAGTTAGATGTGTGTAAAGAATATAAATTAAGTGATGATTTTGTATCAGTAGTACCGAATGCATTAGAGAATAATGAGTATATATATGCTGATAAAAATTTGGATGATAGGGGATACTTATTGGTGATAGGAGCATCATATCCACATAAAAATATTCATGAATTGTTGAAAATGCATTTTTTATGGAGAAATAGATGGAACTTAAAAATAGTATCATCTAATGGGAGCTATAAAACACGCCTTAAAGAAATAATTAATGAAAATGGGCTGAATGATAGTGTTACTATAGAAGGGTATGTATCAAATGAACGCATAGATGATTTATATATGCATTGTAGTGCATTAGTATATCCGTCTAAATGGGAAGGATTTGGGATTCCGCCTTTAGAGGCTATGAGGTATAGAAAGCCTATTATATTATCTCAAATAGATATATTTAAGGAGGTTTTTGAAGATAGTGCAATTTATGTTGATATAGGAAATAAAGAATCATGGAAAAATGCTTTTGATACTTTGAAGGATGATAAGATGATTGATGAATATAAAGCAAAATATTTGAAAATATTAAAAAAGTATAGTTGGAATTCCAATAAAGAAATATTAGCAGAGTATTTATGTGGAGTATTTCCAGAATTGAAAGAATTAAAACGATAAGGAATATAGATATATGAAAGTAATGCTTATTAATGAACATAAAATTGCAGGAGGATGTGAGGTTTATGTTCAAAATTTAAAAACGTTGCTTAGTGATAGAGGCCATAGTGTAGAATGTGTATATATAAATTGTGACAAAAATATATTAGAAAATGATGAATATGCTCTAAATCTTAATACCTCAAGATTGATGAAGTTTTTTATTTCACCATTTAAATTATTAAAATTAAAAAGAATACTTAGAAAAACATCTCCAGATTGTGTAATTATTAATAATATATTCTCGTCTCCTTTTACAATATTAGGTGCATTGCGTGGATATAAATGTATACGCATTGTTCATGATTATTCGCTTGTATGTCCAAAAGGAGATTGCATAACTGATTCAGGGGAAGTCTGTGAGGGATATAAATTTAGAGGGTGTTTTAGCAGCTGTTCCTATCATGAGTCGAAATTGGATTTACTTGTTAAATTGTTACTTATGATAAATGTGACAAAATTTGAAAAGAAAATAATGAATATATATATATCACCAAGCCGTAGGCTGAATGATTATGCTTTAGCTAATGGATTTAATTGCTGTAATATACCTAATCCTTTAAATTTTGTTAATTATGATAACAAAAGGACTTTTGATAAACGAAAATACGTTTATATAGGTGCGGTGAATAAAAATAAAGGTATTTATGAATTGTTGTCAGCGTTTGAGAAATTTGCACAGAATAGAGATGTAAGATTAGAAATTTATGGTAAAATCACCACGGAAAAAGATGAAAAAAATATAAGTGAATATATTTCGGACAAGATAATTTATAATGGCTATATAGTTCATGAGAATATAAGAGATGTATTAAATGATGCATATGTTTTACTTGTGCCATCATTTTGGATGGAGAATTATCCAACAACAGTTCTTGAAGGATTTGCTAATGGAGTGCTTGTTGTAGGTTCTGATAGAGGTGGGATACCTGAATTGTTGGAAGAAGGAAGAGGCATTTGTTATAGATTTGGTGAGGATAGCTTATTAGCAGCATTAAATTATACTGAAAAACTAACATTAAATGATTATATGGACATGGTAAACAGAGGAAAACGGTATTTAATGGAAAATAATAATCTTAACATATATTATGGGCGAATTATGGAGTGTTTAAGATAAATGATGGTTATGTACAGATTGCTAATGACATTATATTATAGATGGGAAATTTTAAATTGTAAAGTAAAATTGATTGTTTATAAATTATTATATGGAAACAAAATTAAAATTAAAAGTGGATTTCATGTGCGTAAGGGATTTACTTTGTTTGTTGATAATGGTGCTACAGTAAATATTGGTAAGAATGTATTTTTTAATAGATATTGCTCAATTAATGCTATGGATAACATAACTATAGGCGATAATTGTCTGTTTGGAGAAAATATAAAGATTTATGATCATGATCATAAGTTTAGAAATTTTGATCAACCAATATCTAAACAAGGTTTTAGAGTCGCACCTATAAATATTGGGAATAATTGTTGGATAGGTAGCAATGTAATCATATTGAAAGGGGTACATATCGGAAATCATGTTGTAGTAGGGGCAGGATGTTTAATTACTAAGGATATACCAGATAATGTTTTGGTAAAATCTGATAAGGATTATGCATATATCGAAATGGATAATGGTTATAAATTATGAGATTATTCGATGTGAAAAATAATTTTGATATTATAAATGGTATACATAGTAATTTGGTTTATGAATATATAGGTAACAATTATGGCGAATCGTTAATAACAATAGCTATACCAACATATAAACGAATAGATTATTTCATAGATGCTTTTTTTAGTGCTCTTGATCAAAAATATGAGCACTCATTTCAAATTATTATTGTAGACAATGATGATGAGAAAACATATTTTAATGAAAAAATTTTTGCAATAAAGAATAAAATAAATTGTAATGAATATAATAATGTTAAAATTAAATATTACATTAACGAGAAAAATATTGCGGGGAATAATTTTAATCGTTGCATGGAATTGGCCGATACTGAATATGTGGCATTGCTACATGATGATGATATGTTATCGAAAAACTATTTAAAAAATATGGATAAAGCAGTAAGAGGTCGCGAAATAGACGCTATTGGTTGTGAACTAAATATAATTGACAAAAATGGTAAGACTTACAATAAAAAAAATCCTATAAGTACTTTATTAAAAGTGTTTATAGATATGATATCTGCTGATAAAATGCGTTCCTTTGGTTTTGATTTTTTTATAGATAGATGTACATCTTTTCCGGGATTTATGATAAAAAGAAAAGCTGCTATCGCATCTGGTGGATTAGATATGAAATTAGGACCCGCTACTGATTATGTGTGGCAGTGGAATGTTGCCAATAGATATAAAAGTTATTTATTACTAAAAGAAGATTATAATTACAGAGTAGCTCAAAATGATTCTACTAAATATGAAACACAGTTAGAAATTTGTAAAATGCCTTGCAGGTTATTACAGGAATACTATAGTACCGGTAAAATTAATCTACCTTATTGCGTATATAGATTTCATGCATCTTGTAATTTGTTAATGCTCATTAATAATGCGAAGAATATTTGGGCTATAGATATAGATTATAAAGTGTTAATGAAAGAATTTTCTTTATATAAACCCGATGTAGTATCATTTGCATTATGGAAGATTGCAAAAAAATTATATAAAATAATAAGAAGAATATAATTGAATAAATATGCTACATATGGGATAGGAAGTGATTGCTATTTTTAAATGTAAGAATGTAGACCTGCAATTAAGCTTACTTAATTCCGTTTGGCGAATCATATCTGGGCCAGTGTTATTGCTATGTATACCATTATTCATGACTGTTTTGGAACAAGGATATTGGTATACTTTTACGAGTATAGCAGCTTTGTCTATATTTGCTGATTTGGGGTTTACCACTATTGTCTTGCAATTTGCGGCACATGAATTTGCATATTTACGTTTTAGTGATAGTCATAGATTGCGAGGAGATAAAGATCATCTTTGGCGATTGGCATCATTTTTTCGATTTATGATTAATTGGTTGGGGAAGATTGTTAGTATAGTGTTTCCGTTAATTATGGTGGGAGGATATTACTTTCTGTCTATTAAAGAAGATGAATTATATTGGCAGATTCCTTGGTTAATTTACTCGTTGGCATCAGCTGGGGCCTTTATTAGTTCTGCATTGCTCAGTTTTTTTGAGGGATGCAATTCTGTGGGATTGATACAAGGAATAAGATTCCGTGTAGGTGTTTGCCAAACGGTGACAACAGTTTCTTGTTTGGCAGTAGGGCTGAATATTTATGCTTTGGGCATTGCTTTGATGGTGAATGTTTTGGTGTCAGGAGGTTACATTATATATTGTTTCCGACAGACTATCAAGCAACTATGGCAAATATCTGCAGAGTATTGTTATAATTGGTGGCCTGAGTTTTCTGCACTGATTTGGAGATATGCGGTGAGCTGGTGTAGTGGCTACTTTATATTTCAGATTTTTACGCCGATAGCTTTTTATTTTCATGGAGCAGTTTTTTCAGGAAAGATTGGTATCAGTATTGCTATGTGGACGGCAAGTGTTTCTATTGCTAATACATGGATGACAGCTATTATGCCTAAAATGAATATGCTGATATCAGAATATAAGTGGCAGGATTTAGATACGTTATTTAACAAAAATTTATGGCGTACGATGTTAACAATTATTTTAGGTGGTGGTGCCTATTTTGTTTTATATTTTTGGCTACATGATAGGGTGAGCTTTTTTGATCGAGTTTTACCGCCATTAACAATGGGGATGTTATATATTTCTTGGATTTTGCAATCTTGGGTAAATTCAGTGGCCTTTTATCTTCGGGCACATAAAAGAGAGCCATTGATGAATATATCGATAATTAGTGGTATTTGGGTAGCAGTAACTACTTATTTCTGTGCAAGATTTTTACCCGCAGAGTATTTATTTGTAGGATTTTTATCGCAGTATTGGGTGGTTATTGTTGTTTATAAAATATATAAAAAGCAAAAGCAGGAGCACTTGTTGGTTGCTGAGGGGGATATCAAATGAAAGCAGTAATTTTAGCTGGTGGCTATGGAACAAGAATTTCGGAGGAATCGCAGTACAAGCCAAAACCAATGGTAGAAATCGGAGGAATGCCGATTCTTTGGCATATTATGAAGGAGTATTCCTTTTATGGAATCAATGATTTTGTGATTTGTGCCGGATATAAGCAGGATATGGTAAAGGAATGGTTCAACAACTATTTTATTTACACCAGCGATGTGACGTTTGATTTTACGGATGGAAAACACATCATTCTGCGGGAGCAGCATTCGGAGCCTTGGAAGGTGACCGTAGTGGACACTGGTAATGGCACGATGACCGGTGGTCGTATCAAGCGGATTCAGCCTTATGTTGGGGATGAGGCTTTCTGCATGACCTATGGCGATGGTGTTTGCGACGTCAACATTGGCAAGCTGATTGAGTTCCATAAGTCACATGGGAAACTGGCAACGCTTACGGCTGTGTTGCAGGATCAGTCCAAAGGCGTGCTGGATATCGGCGGCGATAATGCAGTGCGTTCTTTCCGTGAGAAAACCAAGGAAGACAGTGTTCCCATTAATGCCGGTTATATGGTGTTGGAACCGCAGGTGTTTGACTATCTTGACGGCGATGAATGTGTTTTCGAAAAGGAACCATTACGCAAATTGGCTGAAGAGGGCCAGCTGATGAGCTATCAGCATAAAGGCTACTGGCAGTGTATGGATACCTTGCGCGAAAAGAATCAGCTGGAAAATCTTTGGAAGTCGGGAAAGGCTCCTTGGAAAGTGTGGGATAAATGAAATTAAATTCGGATTTTTATAAAGGAAAAAAGGTGCTGGTCACCGGGTATACTGGTTTCAAGGGAATGTGGCTGTGTAAAATGCTCACGATGTTTGGGGCAGAAGTTACGGGCTATTCATTGGAATCGCCCACAGAAGAAGGCGGCAAGGTTTTCCGTGAGGCTGGCATTGAATCAGGGATGAAATCGGTCATTGGCGATATCCGCGACCGTGAAAAACTGATGCAGATTTTTGCTAAAGTCCAGCCGGAGATTGTGCTGCATCTGGCAGCGCAACCGATTGTTATCGAAAGCTACAAAGAGCCGGTGTTGACCTACGAAACAAATGTGATGGGGACAGTCAATATCTTGGAATGTGTACGGCAGACGGAAAGTGTCAAATCTTTCCTTAATATCACGACAGACAAGGTCTATGAAAATAAGGAATGGTCTTGGGGGTATCGGGAAAATGAACCTTTGGATGGTTATGACCCGTATTCCAACAGCAAGAGCTGTTCGGAGTTGGTAACCCATAGTTACAAAAAGAGTTTCTTTGATGATGGCCGTTGTGCAATATCCACAGCCAGAGCAGGCAATGTTATTGGCGGCGGTGATTTTTCCGTGAACCGTATTGTGCCAGACTGCATCCGGGCAGCTTTTGCCGGGCAGGATATTGAGGTACGTAATCCTTATTCCACCCGTCCATACCAGCATGTACTGGAACCGCTTTATGCGTATCTGTTAATTGCACAGGCACAGTATGAAGATGGCAAATATGCTGACTGGTACAATGTCGGCCCGGATGAGTGTGACTGCGTAACTACTGGCGAGTTGACGGACATTTTCTGCCGCCAGTGGGGCGAAGGTATCACTTGGAAAAACGTCAGCGTGGAAGGGCCGCATGAGGCCAATTTCCTCAAGCTGGATTGTTCCAAAATAAAGAGTCGCCTGCAGTGGCAGCCTCGTTGGCACATTGAAGATGCCCTGCGGGAGACGGTTGTGTGGGCAAAAGCCTATCAGAAAGGCGAAGAAATCGCCAAAGTGATGGAAGAGCAAATTCGTGAGTTTTTAAGGAGAGCGTAATGAATAAACAGGAAATGCATGACAAGATTTTAGAGATGGTGCGGGAGTATTGTGATACCTATCATAATCAGGATGAGGCATATAAGGAGGGCGACCGCATTCCGTACGCCTCTCGTGTTTATGACCATGAAGAAATGGAACTTCTGGTGGACAGTGCGCTGGAGTTCTGGCTGACATCCGGCCGCTATGTGAAAGAGTTTGAAAAAGGCCTGGCTGAATACTTGGGTACAAAGTTTGTGTCTGTGGTTAATTCCGGTTCTTCGGCAAATCTGCTGGCCTTTATGACGTTGACTTCCCCATTGTTGAAGGAACGTCGTATTCGCCGTGGGGATGAGGTTATCACGGTAGCTGCTGGTTTTCCGACCACGGTTTCGCCGATTATCAACTACGGCGCTGTGCCGGTGTTTGTGGATGTGACGATTCCGCAGTACAACATCGACGTAACGAAACTGGAGGCAGCACTTTCTGAAAAGACCAAGGCCGTCATGATTGCGCATACGCTGGGCAATCCCTTTGACCTGAAAGCCGTCAAGGATTTCTGCGATAAGCACAATTTGTGGCTTGTTGAAGATAACTGTGATGCGTTAGGTTCTCTCTACACCATTGATGGCGAGGAAAAATTCACGGGCAGCATCGGTGATATCGGCACGTCCAGTTTTTATCCTCCGCATCATATGACGATGGGACAGGGTGGTGCTGTTTATACGAAAAATCCGCTGCTCCACAAAATTATTCGTTCCATGCGTGATTGGGGACGTGACTGTGTCTGTGCATCCGGACAGGATAACTTCTGCGGCCATCGTTTTGACGGTCAGTACGGTGAACTGCCGAAGGGGTATGACCATAAATACGTTTACAGTCATTTCGGCCTGAATCTCAATATCACGGATATGCAGGCAGCTGTCGGCGTAGCTCAGCTGAAGAAATTCCCGAAATTCGTGGAACGCCGCCGTTACAACTTTGACCGTCTGTATAAAGGCCTGCAGGAAGTCAGCGATAAACTTATCCTGCCGGAACCGGTAGCAAACAGCAAGCCAAGCTGGTTTGGCTTTATGATGACCTGCAACGGCGTAGACCGTAAGAAGGTTGTACCCTACATCGAAAGCAAAGGCGTACAGACGAGAATGCTCTTTGCGGGTAACCTCATCAAGCATCCTTGCTTTGATGAAATGCGTGCCAGCGGTGAAGGTTACCGCGTAGTTGGCAACCTCGAAAATACTGACCGCATTATGAATGACACATTCTGGGTAGGCGTATATCCGGGCATGAGCGATGAAAAGCTGGATTATATGATAAAGGTAATTAAGGAAGCTGTTATGAAGGCCTAATTATCATGGTATACAAGATAGAAAGATAGCTATAAAATCGGAAAGCTGGAAGAACATGCAGAAGAAAATTAAAGTGGCGATAATCGGCACGGGGAATATTGGCTCAGATTTGTTAATGAAGATTAAACGCTCGCCGTGGTTGGAATGTAATTTGTTTGCCGGTCGTTCGCTGACCTCCAAAGGGATTCAGCGGGCGAAGGAAATGGGGATACCCGTTTCGGATAAATCTATTCATGCCATTGAAAATGATCCGTCCTGTTGTGACATCGTTTTTGATGCTACAAGTGCAGATGCTCATAAGGAGCATGCGCCTATATTGCGTGATCTGCATAAATTTACGGTGGATTTGACCCCTGCCCTTGTGGGGCCTATGTGCGTACCGGTTCTGAATCTGAATGAATGTATGCAGGCAGATAATGTGAATATGATTACCTGCGGCGGACAGGCAACCGTACCGCTTGCCAGTGCAATAAACAGTGTTCATCCGGATGCGACGAAATATATTGAAATTGTTGCATCAATATCTTCAAAATCTGCCGGCCCGGGTACAAGAGCAAATATTGATGAATTTACTCAGACAACCGGTGACGCTTTGGCAAAGTTTACGCAAACGGATAAGACCAAAGCCATCATCATCCTTAATTCAGCAGAACCTCCGGTGCATATGCGCAATACAGTCTATGCATTGATTGATAATCCGGATATGCCGGCGATTATCAAGGCGGTGCGGGATATGGAAAAAAAGATTCAAAAGTATGTTCCGGGCTATCGACTGCTCTATGATCCGGTTTTGGAAAATGGTCGTGTGACAACGGCTGTGGAAGTTGTGGGACAAGGAGATTATCTGCCCAAGTATGCTGGCAACCTCGATATCATAACCTGTGCAGCTATGGAAGTAGCAGAACATTATGCGCAGAAGTTATTGAAAGAACGGGGGGAACTGGCATGAGCAAGTTGAAAATCTTTGATGCGACTTTACGGGATGGTTCCCATGCCATTAAACATCAGCTGACTAAAGAACAAATTCGTGATTATTGTCAGGCTATGGATGATGCCGGTATGGATGCCATTATCGTAGGGCATGGCAATGGTCTAGGGGCATCTTCTTTGCAGGTAGGGCTGTCGAGACTGACGGATCGGGAACTACTTTCCACGGCAAGAAAATATTTGCACCAGACCAAACTGGGAGCCTATATGATTCCGGGCTTTGGCACAATTCGTGATCAGTTAATTCCTGCCATTGAAGAAGGAGTTGAGGTTTTTAAGATAGGCTGTCATTGTACAGAAGCAGACACGACAAAATCGCATATTGAATACCTGGCCAAGAAGGACAAAGAAGTTTACGGCATTCTCATGATGTACCATATGGCTTCGCCAGAGAAACTCCTGGAAGAAACTCGTAAAATGCAGTCTTATGGCGCTAAGGG
>NZ_JAILPX010000035.1 GCF_024699275.1 Selenomonas sp. | reverse complement strand
CCATAAATGCTTTTCATGATGAGCAGTACGGGAATATAGAGTAGCCCTTGGAAGAATACACTGAGCACAAAGCCCTGCTTAGCCTTCCCCACAGCCAGAAAATAGTTGTTGATAACCGCCTGCACACCAAAAGTGGTAAGCGCAATAACCGCATAGCTGATGCCCCTCTGTCCAATCGTTATAGCTTCCACAGATTCTGGTACAAAGGCGGTCATAATGTCATAATCAAATAACAGGCATATTGCAGCAAAACCAAACAAAGCTAAGGTTGACCACCACATGGCTTTGTGCGTTGCCTGCCATACCCGTACCAGATTACCCGCACCATAGTTGAAACCTGCCAGTGGTGCAAAGCCCTTGATAAAACCAATCAGCACATTAGAAGCCACGGAAGTAATGCGCGTAACCACGCCCATTGCCGCCAGAGCTGCCGTGCCATAGGCAGCAGCCGCTGCATTGGTCACCCCCACGGCAGCCCCGGATAAGAGCTGGAATCCCAGGAAGGGAATACCGATTTTCAATATGTTCCGGTAAATCTCTCCCGACAGGGTAAAATGCCATGGCGACACAGACACCATAGCCGCCCCGCTAAAGAGATACCGCAGATAGATGATGGCCGCCAGTGAGCGTGCCGCCAAAGTTGCCCAGGCAGCACCTTCCACACCACCAGCAAATCCAAAGATGAATATCGGGTCCAGAATCATATTGGAAACACCTGCCACAAGCATTGCCCGCATACTTTGCGCCGGATTGCCCTCAGCTACGATAATATTATTCATGGTCATGGTGAACACATTGATAATCAACCCTACAATGAAAATTTCACCATAACTTTTGGCCATTACAAAGCTTTCCGGCGTAGCCCCCAACGCCCATAAAACCGCATCAATCTTCCAGAGCAGCAAGCCGGTAAGCAAGGTCATAAAAATGACACCACTATATACTGCCGTAGCACTGTAATCCCGTGCCCGTTGAATATTCTTTTCTCCCAACAAGCGAGCGATGCTGGAGTTAGCACCTGTACCAAACATCATGCCCACGCCCATACCTACCATGGTTAAGGGGAATACCACAGTAACCGCCGCCAGGGGAACTGTCCCCAGCATACCTACCCAAAAAGCATCCACCACATTATAGAGGGATGCCACTAGCATACCTATCATGGTCGGCAGTCCTAATTTCCACAAAGCTTGAGAAATCGGAGCCTCACCTAGCCACTTCATACGTTCCTTACCTTTCATCGATATCTATCTCTCCTTATCACAATAAATGAACAATCGTTCATGTTATAGTTTCCTTTTATTATAACAATATTGCTAAAAGTTTATTGTAACCAATTCACCCTATACGGCCACTATTAGGCCACCTGCTCTTTTTCTTTTTTCAAGTACAGCAAGTGCTTGAGAATCACAGCAATATCTTCCTTTACCGCAATTCCCCGATGCCCCAACTCATCTGGTACATAAGCATGCTTGGGATTCATGGTGATATACGTTGCGTTGGGATTGCGATAGGTGAAATTCATAAATGGTTCCTTGATGAACATCGGCGTCATCATGCCTACCCCTAGCTCCAGATAAACCACTTTCCGATTATCAGACTCCGCTTTGCGGATGGCCTCTTCATATTTCTTGTACTGTTCATGATAGAATGCACCTTCCAGGAATTCAAAACCACGTACCCAAGGGCGCATATCGCCGCCACAATGGGGGCACTTCGGCACCAAATCAGCAGGAACATCTGTACCATTTTCCAGGTTGGCAAAGATTGTCTCCACCACTTCGCGGTTATCGTAGACTTCATCACAGCAACGGTTCAGACAGTGGCTATAGCCCCAGTCCCCCTGAATGATTGCTACATCTTTTTCCTTGAACTCCTTGACAAACTGCTGATCCTGATTGGTGGTGATAATCTCATAATCTTTGTCCCGTAAAAGCTCATGCAAATCCTTGTATGGCTGGAAAACCTCCTGATTACGCACCCAATGAATCAGCGTAGCAAGATAGCCCCACTTATTCTGCTGATTTTCCCAGCCACGGTACAACAAGCCCCAGATACTGCCGGAACCATATTTTTCCTCCAGCTTGCCAAAATACTTGCGGTAGTTCTCATCGTTCACATACCAATTAGGACCACCAGCAGCAGACATCCCCGAGGCTCCACCTACCACAATAAAATCTGCTTCTACCAATTTTTCCCAAACCTGCTGGTAAATTTTCTCCATATTCATCGCTTTATTTTCCTCACTTTTCCATAATTCTTTGATTTTACGCCATATACTCATCATCTTACAACTGTCTTGCCTTCAGCATCTGCCGGAAGGATTCGCCAATATCACCATCCACACCCAGGGAACAGTCTGCAAGTTTTGCGGGAATATTGATTTCCTGTGCCAGATTCAAGGTGATGTAAAAGGCATTGGGATGCCCAGCCACCAACTCCATAAGCGGAGCTTTAATCAGCTGATTCCTGGCACCAATGCCCAGTTCCAAGACCACCAAACGGCTGTCACGGGAACGTTGTACAAAAGCATTGAAACGCTCTGACTGCTGCTTCCATTCAACACTTCCCTCCGGCATATCGATAAAGTTGCCCTCCACCTCAAACAGTCGGTCTTCAGGAAAGCCATTGAGCTGAAAATGGGTATCGGCATTTGAAGTTACCACAAAATAATCCTTACCCGCTAAAAGTTCTTTCAGATTCTGCATAACCTCAGTGGGCTGATAGTCCGTAACAAAATACTTTCTCAGCTGAGACATGAACTCTGCATGCACTTCTTGCGGCAGCGGGGCAAAGACACCTTGAATGATACTGTGTATACCATACTTCTCCCGAAACTTGCCAAAATATTGACGGAATGCTTCATTATCGGCAAAGATATGATACCCTCCTGCAATGGACAATCCATTACTGGCACTGACTAAAACCTGGTCAGCCAGCTCTAATTCCTGCACGGCTCTTTGATAAAGTTTTTCCATTTTGACTCCTTTTTGCCTTGTTGTTATTTTTTATATAACATATATTATCATGTTATTTTATTTGTTACAATATTTTTCCAAAAAAAAACTCTGCTCCACGTTTAACACGGTACAGAGTTTTGCACGAACTAACCAAAAGACTGCAATTTCATTCGATATTGCAGACTTCACAGCCGCAATTCTCACATTGAATGGCTTCTTTGAGATAGTTGATATCCTTGATAAAGATAAGATGACCCCGGTATTCGATAATCCCGACTTTCTTGAGCTCACTGAGCATCCGGTTGAGGCTTTCCCGGGCGGTAGCGGAATAATTGGCCAGTTCCTGATTGGTCAGTGGCACTGAAATCAAAATGCCGTCCTCAGCCTCCTTGCCATAGCTGTTGGCCAGACGGATAAGGGTGGAATAGAGAGCCCCCTTCTTGCCATAGAGCAGCAAGTCCCGGAACTTGGTATGCTGCTTGCGCATATGGGCGCTGATAATCCGCAAAAGGTTCACC
>NZ_JAILPX010000034.1 GCF_024699275.1 Selenomonas sp. | reverse complement strand
CACGTTTCTGCGGGCAATTCTTAAGTGCTGGTGCTTTGGACTTCTCCTGCATGCTCTTTCTGCTCTTACGAACTAACTGGTTGATAGTAGGCATACATGCACCTCCTTCCTTCATATTGAGAATTTATTATTTATTAAAATCGCAAGCAGAGCTTACGATTTTTAACAAATAGGCTTATTACTTAACCGCTGCCGCCGCTGCCGCACCAACTTCGATGTTACAAGCTGTCCCCAGCTCTTTCATCGAGCTTACGCGGCTGACCGGAACATTCTGTTCCGTGCAGAGCGTTTCCAAAGGTTCGACCACCTTGGCATCTGCATCATCAGCGATAAAGACTTCCGTTGCCGCTTCGCGTTTTACCGCTTTGGCAACCTGTTTGATACCAATGACCCGCTTGGCTGTTTTCAGTGCTTCCAGTGTCATTGTTTTCACTCCCCTGTATCACTAAAATCATGCCCTCGAATCAGGCACTTCTATATATTAACACCCGCAAAAATCCCTGTCAACACTTATTTTATAAAGTTTTTCGTGTACACGCACCCTCGCGTATCTAAATGCAAAAAAAATTTCAAAATGCCGTCTTTTCAGGAAAAAACACATTAAAAATACAATAAAATAAATCCCAAATACGTCTTCATAACCAAAACCCCCTGGTCTCTGACCAGGGGTGCCTTATCCTCTTGTATTAACTTATCGTTCCAATGCGCGATGGGCAATATCCTTTCGATAAAACGCATCCTTAAAGGAAATCTTTTCGACCCCTGCATAGGCCTTCGCTACTGCCGCCCGCACATCTTGTGCTTTCGCCACAACCCCAAGGACACGGCCGCCATCGGTAACGATCTGACCGTTCTTATGAGCTGTCCCTGCATGGAACACCAGACTGCCTGCAGCCTCTGCCTCTGTTAGTCCCGTAATCGCATCACCCTTACGATAGGCTTTTGGATACCCGCCTGCTGCCATGACCACACAAACAGCCGCTCCCTCGGACCAGTCAATCTGCTGTTCATCCAGCGTTCCATCTGCGCAGGAAAGCATGATATCCACCAAATCGCTATTGAGAAGCGGCAGCACCACCTGGGTTTCCGGATCGCCAAAGCGGGCATTAAACTCCACAACCTTAGGCCCCTCAACAGTTATCATCAGCCCGGCATAAAGACAGCCCTTATAAGGTTTCCCTTCTTGGGCCATTGCTTCAATGGTCGGCACAAGAATCTTATCATAGGTTTCCTGCACCATCTTCTCGGTCATCACCGGTGCCGGCGCATAGGTTCCCATCCCTCCGGTGTTTGGTCCCTTATCCCCATCATAAGCCCGCTTATGGTCCTGAGAGCTGATCATTGGACGAATGATTTTACCATCTGTAAAACACAATAGCGAAGCTTCTTCTCCAGTCATGAACTCTTCAATAACCACCCGGCTGCCTGCAGCACCAAATTCCTGATCTTCCATAATATCCGTTATCGCCTGCAGGGCTTCCTTCTCCGTCATGGCCACAATTACGCCTTTACCGGCAGCTAAACCATCTGCTTTGATGACGATAGGCGCTCCTTCCTGGTGGATGTATGCCCGGGCTGCATCCGCATCCGTAAACACTTCATATTTCGCAGTGGGAATTCCGTATTTTTTCATCAAAGACTTGGAAAAGGCTTTAGAGCCTTCAATCTGTGCCGCAGCCTGGGTGGGGCCAAATGCCTTTATCCCAGCCTCATTGACCGCATCCACCAGGCCATTGGTCAGGGGAACTTCCGGCCCGACGACCACCAAACCAATATCATGTTTTTGCGCAAAATCCACAATCGCCGTATTATCTGTAAGGGCAATGCCTTCTACACACATTGCCACCCCCGCCATTCCCGGATTGCCCGGCAAAGCATAAATCTTATCCGCCTTTGGCGACTGGGAAAGCTTCCAAGCCAGCGTATGTTCCCGGCCGCCGCCACCGATTACTAAAATATTCATAATGCGCCCCTTATTTTGCCAGTTGTTTAGCCAGATAATCCTGAATCATGGTATCGTAAGCCGCTGTATGGGCAAAAGCTTCCTGTGCCAGTTCCATACGGGTTTTATCATCCACGCCACCATTTTTCTGAATTTGCTCAATCACTTCGTTATATTTAGAAGGATTCGTAACGATGGTAACAAACTTGAAATTCTTGGCAGAAGCCCGTACCATAGCAGGGCCACCAATATCAATATTCTCAATAGCCTCAGCCAGGGTAACATCCGGTTTAGCAATGGTTTCCTTAAAAGGATAAAGATTGACCGCCACCAAATCAATGCCCTTGATGCCATGTTCTTCCATCTGGGCTACATGTTCTGCATTATCCCGTACTGCCAGAATGCCACCATGTATATAAGGATTAAGGGTCTTTACCCGGCCATCCATGATTTCCGGGAATCCCGTCACATCGTTGACATAGGTTACAGGAATCCCTGCCTCCTTGATGGCTTTCATGGTACCGCCAGTAGAAATGATTTCCACTCCCGCTTCATGAAGTTGACGGGCAAACTCCACCACGCCTTCTTTATTGGATACGCTAATCAGGGCACGCTTAATCTGCATTATCTTTTCTCCTTTTGGCTATCACGCTAAAATTGTTACTTTCCGGCCATCTACCTTTAGCTTTCCCTCACAGTAAAGCCGTATACATTCCGGATAAATCCGATGTTCTTCCTGAAGCACCCTGGCTCCCAAGCTCTCTTCCGTATCATCATCCAGTACCGGCACAGCCGCCTGCATGATGATGGGGCCAGAATCCGTGCCCTCATCCACGAAATGAACGGTACAACCGCTGACCTTCACCCCATAGGCCAATACGTCACGATGGGCGTGGGCTCCGGGGAAACTAGGCAGCAACGCCGGGTGAATATTCATGATTCGGCCGGCAAAGTGACGGACAAAGTACGGCGTTAGGATTCGCATGAATCCTGCCAATACCACCAAGGTTACCCCTGCCGCCTCCAGCTTTTCAATCAGCACTTTTTCAAAGGCTTCCCGGTCCGGATACTGCTTGCGGTCAACACAAACGGTTGCAATTCCGGCCTTCTCTGCCCGCTCCAGGGCATAGGCCTCCTTATCCGTCAGCACAATGGCAATGGACGCCGGTACTTTTCCCGCTTCGATTGCATCGATGATGGACTGCAAATCCGTTCCTCGACCAGAGCAGAGAACACCTAATCTTTCCTTACGCACCAAACACACCGCCCTGTAATGTCACATCATGATTGCCCTTGACGACTTTACCGATTTCATAAACAGCCTCTTGTGCATTCTGCAAATGCGCCTTAACCTGTTCTGCCTCATCCGCAGACACAATCAAAATCATGCCCATGCCCATATTAAAGGTTCGATACATTTCCGGCCAATCCACATTGCCCCATTGCTGTAAAAGGCGGAAAATTGCCGGCATCTCCCATTTGCTGGTATCAATTTCCACAGCCAAATCCTTAGGCAGGGCCCGGGGAATATTTTCATAGAAACCACCACCGGTAATATGTACCATGCCGTGGATGTCAAACTTCTCAATCAATGGCAGACAAGTCTTTGGATACAGGCGGGTAGGCGTCAAGAGTTCTTCCCCGATGGTCTTTCCCAGTTCTTCCACATATTCATCGCCCTTAAAACCCTTGTGCTCAAAAACGATTCGACGCACCAGAGAATATCCATTGGAATGCACCCCCGAAGATGGCAATCCAAGAATCACATCGCCCTCTTTAACCCGATCACTGGTAATAAGCTTACTCTTTTCCACCGCCCCCACGGCAAACCCGGCAATATCGTATTCCCCCTCAGGGTAGAAACCATTCATCTCCGCCGTCTCGCCGCCGATCAAGGCACAGCCAGATTCCTTGCAGGCATTTGCCACACCAGTGACCACATCCGCCACCTGTTCCGGCAAAAGTTTTCCCACAGCCAGATAATCCAGGAAGAACAACGGCTCTGCGCCCTGCACCAGAATGTCATTGACACACATGGCCACAGCATCCTGCCCAATGGTATCATGCTTATCCAGCATAAAGGCCAGTTTAAGCTTTGTGCCCACGCCATCCGTACCAGACACCAGTACCGGTTCCTTGTACTTACCGCTGTTCAGGGCAAAAAGGCCGCCAAAGCCCCCCAGATCACCCAGTACCTCCGGACGATAGGTTGCCCGTACACTGTTCTTGATGAGTTCCACGGAACGATTGCCCGCATCAATATCCACACCAGCATCTTTATACGTAAGTTTTTCCGTCATTATCCTCTTATTCCTCACTTCGACTTGGGTTGTTCAAATACATATTTGCTGTCACCGGCAGGCTTTTCTCCATCAGCAATGGGATATGCACTATTGAAGCAGGCATAACACATATCTTCAGGATGCACCGCTGAGACGCAAGACTTCAGCCCCTCCAGCGAGATGAAATGCAGGGAATCCGCACCAATGAACTGGCGGATTTCCTCCACGCTCTTGGTGGCAGCAATGAGTTCCTTGCGCACGGAAGTATCAATACCATAATAACAGGGATAACCAATGGGGGGACTGCTGATACACATATGCACTTCCCGGGCACCTGCTTGTTTCAGCATATTGACGATTTTTCCACTGGTGGTCCCCCGGACAATGCTATCATCCACCATAATGACGGACTTCCCGGCTACCACAGAACGAATCGCATTAAGCTTGAGCTTCACGCTGGTGTCCCGCTTCTTCTGGGTAGGCTGGATAAAAGTACGGCCAATATAGCGATTCTTGATGAGTCCTTCCACAAAAGGAATCCCCGACTCGTAGGCATAGCCTGTAGCCGCTGTAGTACCGGAATCCGGTACAGAAATCACGATATCTCCCTTGAATTTTGCCTCCCGAGCCAATACTCTGCCCATCATGAAACGGGCATCATGGACACTCTGCCCATCAATTACGGAATCAGGACGGGCAAAATAAATGTATTCAAAAATACAGGAAGCTTTCTTTTCATGCATGGCAAAAGGATAGGACTTGACACCGCTTTCATCGATGACCACCATTTCCCCGGGAGCAATATCCCGAATAAAATCAGCCCCGGCCACATCGAGACCACAGCTTTCCGAGGACAGAATATAACTGCCCTCTTCCGTCTTGCCCAGGCAAAGAGGCCGGAACCCTTGCGGGTCACGGGCACCGATAAGTTTATCCTCCGTCATGATGGTCAGACAGTAGGCACCGCGAATTTTCCTCAGGCTTTCCATAATCTTTTCTTCCACGGTCTCCGCCCGGCTGCGGGCAATGAGATTCACAAAGACCTCCGAATCAATAGAAGTCTGGAAAATCGTTCCCTGCTGCTCCAATTCATGGCGAATCTCTGCCGCATTGGTCAGGTTGCCATTATGGGCCAATGCAATCTTGCCGCCAGCATAATTGACCATTAAAGGCTGGGTATTGCACAAAAGGCTGGACCCCGTGGTGGAATACCGCACATGACCAATGGCGATGCACTGATTTTCCATATGGGGAACCTGATGGCGGAATACCTCATTGACCAGCCCCATCCCCCGGGTTACATCCATCCAGGCACCATCGGTAATGGCAATGCCTGCACTTTCCTGTCCACGGTGCTGCAGGGCATAAAGCCCCAGATACGTCAGTCCTGACACATCTTCGGTATGGGAGTATACGCCGTAAACACCGCACTCCTCTTTCCATTTTGGTTCTAAGCTATAGCCATTTTCATACATGGTTACGTTTATCTCTCACTTTTTCTACAAAATAAAGCAGTCCAGCGTTGCGCGCATCAAAGCTGCGCAGCAACACGGGCTGCTTTCTTTTCCACTTCTTCTACCATTTTTTCACGATAGGCCGCCAATTTGCCAGCCAATTCTTCATTGCCCACAGCAAAAATCTGCACAGCAAAAATCGCCGCGTTCTTGGCTCCATTGATGGCCATGGTTGCCACCGGCACCCCAGAGGGCATCTGCACCGTACTCAACAGTGCATCCATGCCATTAAGAGCCGTAGCGTTAATGGGCACACCAATAACCGGCAAAGTGGTATAGCTTGCAACCACACCTGCCAGATGGGCTGCCGCTCCTGCTGCCACAATAAAAACAGAGATTCCCTTATGGGGAGCAGACAACACAAAATCACGTACCTTTGCAGGGGTACGGTGCGCCGATGCCACAACCACTTCCACCTCAATGCCAAACTGCTTCAGGATATCTGCCGCAGGCTTCAAAATTGGCCAATCGGAATCGCTGCCCATAATAATAGCCGCTTTCATGAAAGCTTAGTCTCCTTTCCTACAACCGTAAAATAACACAACCCCATTATTCAGCACCCGCAAAAGGACGCCGGCGGACATGTCAGTCCGTATTATCTTTTGCGTCTGTTCTTTGTACCAAGGAACAGGGATTATAGTTCTTTCCCCGTCAATACTTGATAAGCTTCCTTGTATTTAGCGATAGTCTTATCAATAATTTCCTGCGGTAAGTTAAAATCGCTGTCCGGATTTGCCTTCAACCAGTCACGCACGAACTGCTTATCATAGGAAGGCTGGCTCTTACCAGCTGCATAACCCTCCAAGGGCCAAAAACGAGAGCTGTCCGGCGTCAGTACCTCATCACCCAACACGATATTGCCTTCATCATCCAGACCGAATTCAAACTTGGTATCCGCAATGATAATCCCTTTGGTCAGCGCATATTCAGCACATTTCTTGTAGATGGCAATGGTATAATCGCGAATCTTTTCCACATATTCCTGACCATGACCAGGAAATTCCTTTTCCAAAACCTTAGCGCCCTGTTCCAGGGAGACATTCTCGTCATGATCCCCCAGTTCAGCTTTGGTGCTGGGGGTAAAGATTGGCTCCGGCAGCTTCTGGGATTCCTGCAACCCCTCAGGCAGTTTAATGCCGCAAATGGTGCCATTTTCCTTATAGCTTTCCCAACCGCTGCCCGTAATATAGCCACGTACGATACATTCCATGGGAATCATATGCAGCTTCTTGCACTTCATGCTGTTGCCCTTGAATTCCTCCTGCTGGAAGAATTCCGGCATATCCCCATTATCCACAGACAACATGTGGTTTGGAATGATATCCTGCGTGAAATCAAACCAGAACTTAGACATCTGGGTCAGGACTGCGCCCTTATCCGTAATCTTGTTCTTCAAGATGTGGTCAAAAGCCGAAATACGGTCTGTTGCCACCATGATGATGCTGCCATCAGCTTCATAGACTTCACGGACTTTACCAGATTTGAAAGGTTTGTAGGTTTTCATGGATTTTATCGTCTCCCATAAAAATATAAAGTTGTTGCGGAACTTCGACAAGTTCCCTTCCGACTATTCCATAATAACGAGATTTTTTTGACCTGTCAATAATTTTTAGGACACATGTCCTTGATTTTTATCAAGCTATTTCCATATAAAAATGACTAGACCAATCCTCTTGATTGATCTAGCCATAGTATTATCTTAGCGATTTACCGCTTGGTTTTTATATCCTTTTTTCTCCTGCTGGGGGCCACGTTCTTTAGCCACCGCCAACATAAGTTTGAGACGGTTCAGCTGATTTACTTCGCTCGAGCCGGCATCACAGTCAATAGCTGTAATATTGGCTCCCTTGTATGCATTCCTGAGTTCATGCATGACGCCCTTGCCCGTGATATGGTTAGGCAGACAGCCAAAGGGCTGTAGGCAGACCACATTTGGCACACCGGAGTCAATGAGTTTCACCATTTCGCCGGTCAAGAACCAGCCTTCACCGGCCATATTGCCCAAACTTACATGACGGGATGCCATTTCCGCAGTCTCATAGATGGAATGGGGTGGCATGAAATGACGGCTCTCCTTGAGTGCCTTTTTCATGGGACGGCGGAAGAATTCCAAAATCTTGATAAACATCTTGCCAAAGACTTCTTCCTTGTAGGAACCAGCGAGCAATTGGCGCTTGGCAATGGCATCATAGGCCGAATAGAGGAAGAAATCCACGAAATCCGGCATGACCACTTCAGCGCCTTCATCCATCAGGACTTTTTCGATATGGTTGTTGGCCACCGGATGATACTTCACAAGGATTTCGCCCACAATGCCTACCTTGGGTTTCCAGAGCTGTTCATCAATGGGCAGATGGTCAAACTCCCTGACCAGGGCCTTGATATTTTTCTGGAAACGGAAGTAATTGCCCTGGACGATTTCTTCTTTGGCCCGTTCCATCCACTTATCAAACAGGGATTTCGTGGAACCTTTGGTGATTTCATACGGCATCATACGGTTACGCACGTTCATGAGTGTATCGCCGTATACCGCCGCCTTGATGGCATCCACCAGCATTCCCCGTCCCATATGGAAAGAATCGGTTTCTTCCTTGAGTCCGTGGATAGCAAATACCGGCACCTGTGGAAAGCCTGCGTGTTTTAGCGCCTGCCGCAGAACGCTTAGATAGTTGGTTGCCCGGCAGGCCCCACAGGTCTGGAACAACATGATACTGGTATGGTCAGGGTCACAGAGTCCATCCTTCAATGCGGAAATCAGCTGACCGATAACCACAATGGCCGGATAACACATATCGTTATGTACATAACGCAACCCCGTGTCAATGGCATGCTTATCCGGCATAGGCGGAATTACCGCCTTAAGCCCATGCTTATTGAGCACAGTCTTGAATAACTCAAAATGAATCGGTGCCATCTGAGGTGCAAGCACCGTATGCGTTTTCTTGCACTCCTCCGTAAAGTGTGGCCGCTCAATATCCGCCACCACCTGATAAGGTACAGGCTTTCTCCGGGAAAGAGCTGCCATCAAAGAACGCAGACGTATCCTTGCCGCTCCCAGATTGGATACTTCATCCAGCTTAATCATGGTGTAGATGCGCTGATGTTTTTCCAGAATGTCCTTGACCTGCTCCGTAGTCAGCGCATCCAATCCGCAGCCAAAGGAGCTGAACTGAATCAGCGTGAGGTTCGGATGCTCCGCCACAAACTGCGCCGCATGATACAGGCGGGCATGATAACTCCATTGGTTGACCACCTGCAGACGTTGGGCCTTTACCGGCAGATGATAGACAGCATCCTCCGACAGTACCGGCAGCTTATAGGACTGAATCATTTCCGGAATACCATGGTTAATTTCCGGATCCACATGATAAGGGCGGCCCACCAGCATAATGGCCTGCTCACCGGTACGCGCAATGCGCTCCAGAATTTTTCTACCATATTGCCGCACATCTTCCCGATAGCGGGCAATTTCCTTATATGCTGCATCTACGGCTCCGGCAATTTCCTGCTTGCTAATGGATTCCCGCTTACCTAATTCCTCATAAAGACGGACAATCAGACGCTTCCGATCGTGAATCGGCACGAAGGGCTGAATAAAATCAATATTCTGCTGCTCCAACACATCCATATTGCCCCGGATATTTTCCGCATAGGAAGCCACGATAGGACAATTGAAATGATTGTCGGAATCATGAACCTCGTCCTCCATATTATAGGGAGCACAGGGATAGAAAATCTTTTTGATGCCCTTTTCCACCAAATCCATGATATGACCATGGGTAATCTTAGCCGGATAGCAAAGGGAATCAGAGGGAACCGTCGCCATCCCCTTGTAATACATCTTGGCACTGGACTTGCCCGACAGTTCTACCCGGTACCCTAAAAAGGTCAGAAACGTAAACCAAAATGGGTAATCCTCATACATGTTAAGTACCCGGGGGATACCAATAGTGCCTCGGCTAGGATGCTCCAAAGGACGGTAATACTTGAATACCCGTCTGTATTTGTAGGCATAGATATTAGGCGTTTCCTCTTCCGTCTGCTTTTGGCCGCCAATGCCCCGTTCACAGCGGTTGCCCGTGAAGTATTTGCCCCCGTCCGGGAATTTCTGCATGGTAATCAGGCAGCTGTTGCCGCAGCCTTTACAACGGTAGGAACTGGTTTCCACATGGAACTGCTGCAATTTATCCAGGGGCAGAATGGCTGACTTTTCCCGGCCGCTTTCCAACGCCAGGATAGCAGCACCATAGGCGCCCATCAGTCCGGCAATGTCCGGGCGAATAACCTCCCGATCCAATAGCTTTTCCATACAACGCAGCACCGCATCATTATAGAAGGTTCCCCCCTGCACTACAATATGGTCGCCTAATTCCCGCACATCTTTAAGCTGCATAACCTTAAACAAGGCGTTCTTGATAACCGAAAAAGCGATACCTGCTGAGATATCCGCAACCTCTGCGCCTTCCTTTTGCGCCTGTTTAACCTTGGAATTCATGAATACCGTACAACGGGTACCTAAATCCACCGGTGCTTTCGATGTTAACGCTTTCCTGGCAAACTCAGCAGGCGTCATGGACAGCCCTTCGGCAAAGTTCTGGATAAAGGAGCCACAGCCCGCCGAACAGGCTTCATTCAAGGTAATATTGCCGATATTGCCGTCCTTGACGAAGAAACACTTCATGTCCTGACCGCCTATATCCAGCACAAAGGTCACTTCCGGGCAAAATTCCTGAGCTGCTCGCAAATGAGCGAAGGTTTCCACCTCGCCGCCATCAGCATGGAGCGCCGCTTTGACAATAGCCTCACCATAGCCTGTGGTCATCGTACTGGCAATATAAGCTTTTTCCGGCAGAGCCTTATAAAGCTCCTGCATCTCCCGCACCACCGTAGATAGTGGGGAGCCCTGATTGCTGCCATAAGAAGTATAAAGAATCTCTTTCTCTTGACCAATTGCCGTTATTTTCGTAGTGGTGGAACCGGCATCAATCCCAACATAGACTGGGCCTTGATAACCTGCGAGGTCTCCGCGTTTCACTTTATCCTTATCGTGACGGGCTTTGAATGCTGCATATTCCGTTTCATCAGCAAAGAGTGTAAAATCCGCATTCCGGGTCTCGCTAGCCGCAGCATTACGAGCCTTAGCAATTCCTCTTTCCAGATGAGCCACATCCATGGGCTGGGCTTCCTCTGAAAGAGCAGCTCCCATAGCCACAAAGTAATTGCCATAATCCACATCCACAACATGGTCTTCATCCAACTGCAAGGTTTCGATAAAGCGCTTTTTCAGTTCCGGCAAGAAATGCAATGGACCGCCTAAAAAAGCTACATGCCCGTCAATGGGACGCCCCTGCGCCAGATTGCCGATGGTCTGATTGACCACCGCCTGGAAAATAGACAAGGCTATATCTGCCTTCTCGGCCCCATCATTCATCAAGGCCTGAATATCCGTCTTGGCAAAAACACCACACCGAGAAGCAATGGTATAAATCTGCTTGCCCTTCTCTGCCAATTCATTAAGACCAGTCGCATCCGTCGACAGCAGGGATGCCATATGGTCGATGAAAGAGCCTGTACCACCGGCACAGACACCATTCATCCGCTGTTCCGGTGCTTCACCGAAGTAAGTTATTTTGGCGTCCTCACCGCCTAACTCGACAACGGTATCCGTCTGGGGAATCAAATTTTTCACCGCTGCTGCACAGGCAATAACCTCCTGGACAAAGGGCAGACCAATACGCTGGGCAATGCCCATCCCTGCCGACCCAGTCAACGCGAAGGTAAACTTCCGCTCTCCCACCAGAGACTTCAACTGGGTCAGATTCTCCTGCAAGGCATTGCCAATTTCCGAAAAATGCCGGGCATAGTTCTTGTAGAGAATATTCTTCTCATGATCCAACACCACCAATTTAATGGTCGTAGAGCCCACATCTATGCCCACATTCAAAAGAGACTTCATAGTTTCACCACCTGAGTTGATTCCATTAAACCTTTTTCAGGTTCCTTTCATATTATATTAAATTCAACCCTTTGGTGCAAGCTAATTTGTTACCAAAAGCACTTAATCAATACTCAACACTATAAAGATATAAACCACAGGCTGGCGCTGTAGCACTGGCCTGCTGACGGTCAAGACTGGCCAGGATTTCCCCAAACCGTTCCACACTAATGCGTCCCAGCCCTACATTGGCCACAGTTCCGATGATATTCCGAACCATATGATAGAGAAAACCATTGCCATAAATGGTGAATTCCAACAGGTCCGCCGGCTTTTCCCTTACACAGGCTTCATATATGGTCCGTACAGGACTCATAGGCGCCCCACCAGCAGCCCGGAAAGCACTGAAATCATGTGTCCCCTTGATGATGTCCAAGGCTGCCTGCATTTTATTCAAGTCCAAGGGACGCCGTTCATACCAGGCATAACGAGCCGTTAACGGACTTGGAGTTGCCCCTTGCTGAATGCGATAGAGATAGGTTTTTGCCTTGGCGCTGTGACGGGCACTAAAATCTGCATCCGCTTCCCAGGCTTCTTTCACCACGATATCCTCCGGGAGCAGACTGTTAGCGGCCAAGGGCACCCGCTCGATGGGAATACGCCCATTGGTAAAGAAATTCACCACCTGACCATAGGCATGAACCCCTGCATCGGTGCGGCCGGAAGCCGCTAGTTCAATACTGTCGCCAAAGATAACCGCCAGTTTTTTTTCCAATACATTCTGTACCGCTGTCACTGGTGGACTCTGCCGTTGGAAGCCATGGTAAGCCGTACCATCATAAGCGACCTTCAACGCAATATTCCGTGCCCGAGCCTTCATTTCCACTTTATGTTCCGTTTTCATAAAAAGTAACTAACTCCTAATCCCAGGCTGAGCAAAGTAAAGCCCCCTATAGAAATGTAGTCCAGCCTGGCCAGCTTCATTTCCTTCATCCGGGTACGCCCTTCGCCGCCACGATAACAACGAGCCTCCATTGCCAAAGCTAAATCATCAGCTCGACGAAATGCCGAAAGAAAAAGCGGCACAAAAATGGGAACCATATTCTTCAGACGAGAAAGGATACTGCCTGTCACAAAGTCTGCACCTCTTGACTGCTGCGCCTTCATGATCTTATCGGTTTCACTGATCAACGTTGGAATAAAACGCAGGGCAATGGTCATCATCATAGCCAGCTCATGAGCTGGTAATCCCCAGCGCTTAAAAGGGGATAATAAACTTTCCAAAGCATCCGTTAATTTCAAAGGGCTGGTTGTAAAAGTCAGTAAAGTACTCAACACGATGAGCAGCATCAACCGTATACTGATTAACAGCCCCTGTTCGACTCCCTCCTGCGTAATAACAAACTGCCACAGATGAGCAATTTCCCGTCCTGGGTGACTGAATAGATGCAAGACAAATGTAAAAAGAATAATCCACCATAGGGGCTTTAACGAACGCAGCACCATCCTTACCGGTACTTTGGAAAGAAAGATCAAACCAAAGGTAATAGCCGACAAAGCCATATAAATGGCGGCATTGGTAAAGACAAAGACCTCAATCAATAAGATGAGCAGCAACAATATCTTTACCCGGGCATCCATTCGATGCAAAAAAGAATCGCCAGGAAAATATTGTCCAATCATAATATTATTTAACATGGAATACCTCCCTTAGAGATGTCAGCCCTGCTGCCGGCGTCAAGGCCTGTGCATCCACAGGTAAACCTGCTCGGTAAAGCCTTTGCATGATCTGCATGATTTGTGGTTGCTCCAAACCTGTTTCTTGCAGCAACTGATTATCCGCAAAAATCTCTGCCGGTGATGCTGCGGCTCTTAACTCTCCCCCCTGCATGACGATCAAGCGGTCGGCCAATTGAGCGATATCTTCCATGCTATGGGACACAAAGACAATGGTTAATTTCCACTTCTTATGCAGTTTCTGGATAGTAGCCATCAATTCTTCCCGTCCACGAGGGTCCAACCCTGCCGCAGGTTCATCAAGGATAAGGTATTTCGGACGCATGGCCAGTACGCCTGCAATAGCCACCCGACGCATCTGTCCACCACTTAAGGCAAATGGAGAGATATCCTTATACGCATTATAGGATAACCCCACTAAATCCATAGCCTCTTTTACCCGTTCCCGGACTTCTGCTTCATCAAGTCCTTGATTCTGCGGACCAAAGGCAATATCTTTTTCGATACTTTCCTCAAAAAGCTGTGTCTCCGCATACTGAAAGACCATGCCTACCTGTTGACGGGCATGCCAGGCTTTTATTTTTGCAGCTTTATCCTGTCCATGAATACTTACCCCATCCACCAGCACCTGTCCAGCCGCAGGCACTAACAAGCCATTAAGATGTTGGACCAACGTAGACTTGCCAGAACCTGTATGACCGGCAATAGCCGTAAAACTTCCTGTTTCGATAGTCAGGGACACATCTTTTAAGGCAATCCGTTCATAAGGTGTATTAGGCATATAGACATAGGTAACATTTTTTAACTCAATGGACATAACCATCCTCCAGCGCGGCAATCAAATCATCATCATTTATAATGTCATCCGGCAGATTCATTCCATCTTTCCGTAAATGCCAGGCTAACTCAACGGCTAACGGAACGGCTAATCCCAGTTGATGCATTCTGGGTGCATCTGCAAAAATTTCTTTAGGAATACCCGACTGAACCAATCTTCCCTTTTCCATAACCAGCACTCTATCAGCCTTAGCTGCTTCATCCATAAAATGGGTAATGATCACCAAGGTCATGCCCCGTTCCTGATGCAGTTTCTCCACCAAAGTCATTACTTCTCTGCGCCCTTGAGGATCCAGCATCGCCGTTGCTTCATCAAGAATAAGACAATTCGTATTCATAGCTAATGCCCCTGCAATAGCTACTCGCTGTTTTTGTCCGCCGGAAAGCAAATGTGGTGCAAATAGCCGAAAATCAGTCATTCCTACGGCCTTAAGGGCGGCATCAACCTGCTGTCGCATCTTCTCCGGTTCCATACCCAGATTTTCCGGACCAAAGGCCACATCATCCTCCACTACACCGGCAATCAATTGATTATCGGGATTTTGAAAGACCATTCCCACCTGTCGCCGTATTTCCCAAACCTCCTTGGGAATCAAGGTATCCAAACCATTTATCCGACAGGAACCTTCCGTAGGTAATAACAACCCATTCAAGTGCCGGGCTAATGTGGACTTCCCAGAACCATTCGCCCCTAAAATCGCCACAAACTCCCCTTTTTCGATTTGAAAATTCACATCCCTTAAGGCACAAAATTCCTGCTCTGTGCCCTGTCCATATATATGAGTCAGATTTTTTACCTCTATAAAAGCCATGAAAATTCCTCTTTCATTCGCGTCACAACACAAAGCTTATTATACAACAAACTCCCCACCCGTCACAACATAGACCGATGGGGAGTTCATTTGATAATCAAAGCATACGTACCATTTCTGCATCCTCACGATACTGATTATGCAGTTTCGCCGGATGACAATCCTCCGCAGGATAGCCAATCGGCAATAGCATTACCGGATGAATGTTAGGCGGCAGGGCAAAAACTTTGGCCGTTTCTGCAGGCGGAAACCAGCCAACCCAACAGGAACCCAAGCCCTGTTCCTGAGCCTCCATCATCATATGGGTAGCCACAATGGCTGCATCTATCTCACCGGAATGTACGCCCTCTTCCAATGGATTTTGCCAATCCATCTGGTCATCATAAGCCACCATCAGAACTGTGGTAGCTCCATAAATACAACGGGTAAGTTCATTGAGCTTGTCCACCCCTTCTTTACTTTGAATGACATAGATTTTCTGTGGCTGTAGATTCTTGGCCGTAGGCGCCACCTTGGCTGCCTCTAGAATCTTCGCCAGTTTTTCATCTTCCACTGCTTGATTAGTAAATTTTCTAGTGGAAAAGCGCGCTTTCGCTAATTCTAAAAATGACATAATCAGCCTCCTCAAACTAGAGCTTCATTCTTTCCATTACATAAAAATATACAAAAAAACTCCTGCCAAAACAACAGGAGTTTACGTATACACTCAAAACTATACAGAAGAAAAGCAGCGAAGCGCGGCTTTAGCCGCCCTGAGTCGCTTTGCCGTTTTGCGAAGCAAAACAGCTTCATTAAAAATGTACTCTTGAACATTTTAGTCTTAGCGGTCAACGTCATCCAATCATCTGCGCCTTTCAGGCATGATTCTTGGGACGTTTTCGCATACGAGCTGTTTCCCAATCGTCTTTCGCTCTCGCTCTGACTCTTGGACAGCTCAGCAAAGTTAAGCCCTCGATTTATTAGTATTGGTCCGCTGCATGCCTTACGGCACTTCCACTCCCAACCTATCTACCTTGTCTTCTTCAAGGAATCTTACTGGATTTCTCCATGAGATACTTCATCTCGGGACAGGCT
>NZ_JAILPX010000144.1 GCF_024699275.1 Selenomonas sp. | reverse complement strand
ACAGGAAAAACTTTTCGACGAAACGGGCAAAATAATAGCTCCTCCCGCGCAGGGAAGAGCTTATTTACGCTACTCGAAAATACCCACACTAAACCAGGCTCTAAAAACTTTTCAGTACCGATAAATCTCCATCCCCATCACTCGCAGGTCCAAAGAACCATATAGGCTCTTAACGGCGATTGTTAATCAGGCAGTTCTCCTGGCTCCAGTTCATCATTTATCTGCGCCTTCCCAGAGGAAACCTCCAGTGACATAACTATGCAGATAAACTCGCTGTTACAGTGGCGGGACCGCGCCGGCTTATACCGGCTTCCCTATTAAGTCTATGACACCTGACCCAACCAATATTCGATTGTGCTTTCGTTTACAGTATGTATATTAGCATAAATTTTCTTTATTGTCAACGCAATAAATAATTTTCATCTCAGCCAATATACGTTACTTCATTGCCCTTGATGGTGGTGATGTTCCGATTGGGCAGACCATCCGGCATATCCGGATAACCCAGACTGATGGAACCGAAAACCCATTCGTCATCCTTCATGCCGAGTTCATGGAGATAGTCCAGCAGCACCGGATTGTCCTGCAGCCAACGCAGCTGGTTTATCCAGCAGGCGCCCAAGTCCAACGCATTGGCTGCCAACAGCATATTCTCCATGGCGGCACAGCTATCCGCCATATTGTTGCCATAGTCCTTCTTATTGGCTACGACAATCAGTACCGGGGCATTGTACTTGAATACGTAATTCCCCTTCTTAGACAGCTTGATAGCGCCGCCGATATTGGCTTCATTTTCCGGCGTAATCTCCATCTTGGCAAATTCAGACTGCACCAATTCCACCAATTTATTCAGCACCGCCGCATCGCGAATCACCAAAAAATGATTCGTATTCTTGCTCTTGCCGCTAGGTGCCCGGCGTCCTGCTTCAATGACTTTCTCCAACAGGGACGGTTCCACCATCGTAGGCTTAAATTTACGGGTGCTATGCCGGGTCGCAATTACTTCTAAGATTTCTTCCTTCATGATTACCACCTTTACTCTGGGAACTTACGTACATTGTAGGATTCCTTGATTTTTACCGCCAGCTCATCCAAGGTAATGCCGCCAGTGGATTCCACTGCTGCGAGCACTGCCCCTTCCACCAGCGGGCAGTCCAGCATTCTTACCTTGCTGTCATCCTTGTCCTCGATAACGATTTCTGTGGTCATTACAGCACTGCCCATATCCATGAGCACAGCCACACCGTCGTCAGAGTACACTTCATCGATAGCGTCACTTATCTTGCTATAGCTTGTCCCCAGACCGCCATCATCCAGCCCCCCTGCTGCCACTAACGGCGCATTGGGAGCCATCATCTTGGCGATTTCCACAACTCCTGCTGCCAATTTTTCACTATGCGATACGATTACTATCCCGACCAAATTACTCACCCCACCGTGAAGACTTTCCTTACAAACATTTTTCCATTTCCTGCAGCATATACAGGGAAGACGTAGCTCCCGGGTCCTGATGGCCAATGCTGCGCTCACCCAGATAGCTGGCCCGCCCCTTCGTGGCGATAATGGTCTTGGTGTATTCCACACCTTTGGCAGCCGCCTCAATGGCCTTGGACAGAGCATCCTTGAGTTCGTCACCGCCATCAATTGCCTCAGACAAGGCCTTATAGGCCGGGCACAGAGCATCGAGCATGGTCTTTTCTCCCTCTTCGCTCTTGCCCCGCATTTTGATGCCGCCGATAGCGGCCTCCATGGCCACGGCAAATTCTGCGGCAGTAGCTTCCGTCTTGCCCTTCAACGCATTGCCAGCCTTCATAAAAGCTGTGCCATAGAGTGGGCCGGAAGCGCCGCCCACATTGGAAACCAGCTGCATGCCCGTACCTTTCAGCAGCCCGCCGATATCGCCGCCTTCCAGTTCCGGCAGTTTTTCCAGCACCGACTTAAAGCCCCGTGCCAGATTGATACCATGGTCACCATCACCGATTTCATTGTCCAGTTGCGTTAAAAAATCTTTTTCTGCTTCCATCCTTGCTGCAATAGCCCGGATGATTTCTGCTGCTTTTGCTGTGTCTAACATAATGGTCTCCCCTTTTACTTAACGTTTCAAAGCTGGCGTATCAGCCTTGGCATCATACAGTTCTTTCATTTCATCATCAAGGCGCAGAAGCGTCAAGGAGAAGCCAGCCATTTCAATGGAGGTCATATAATTGCCCACCATGGTGTCGTAAACCTTTACGCCCTGCTCCTTGAGGTAATCCTGCACGAAGTTATTGATGACATAGAGTTCCATCAGCGGCGTTGCCCCCATGCCATTGACCATGACCACGACTTCCTGTCCCTTGAAGTCAATGTCTGCCAAAATCTTGTCCAGCAACTTCTTGGCAGTTTCATCAGCCGTGCTGAGTTTTTCCCGCGTAGTGCCCGGC
>NZ_JAILPX010000142.1 GCF_024699275.1 Selenomonas sp. | reverse complement strand
CTTTCCGGCTGGTCCACCAGCCTCTTGGGCGGCGCTATCGCCATTCCGATGATTGCGGCTCTCGTGGTGCAGGTGATTATCGGCCATACCTCCACGAAGACAGGCGATAAAGTCTGGCATGTGGCGGGTGCTCTGCTGGTTGGTGCTATCGGTCTTGGCTGCTCCCCATTAGTTGACAGCATGGGCATGGCTCTGTTCCTCGTATGCCTCTCCGCTATCGGCATTTACGCAGCCATGGGCGTATGGTGGACGATTCCGACCACATTCCTGACCGGCCCGGCCGCGGCTGCTTCCGTTGCCCTCATCAATTCCTGCGGCAATATCGGCGGCTGGGTTGGCCCCAACATGATGGCTTGGGTGCAGACCAATACTGGCGCATTTGATTTGGGATATTACATTATGGCCGCATTTATGCTGGCTGCTGCCGTACTGGTGCTGACTGTCAAATACCGCTGGAACGGCGAAGTCCGTGAGGATATGGCACAGCTCAAGGCTGAGGAAGAAGCCGTTTTGGCAGCAGAATAAGCGAATAAAAAATAGGCATTTCGATTCAACGCGAATCGGAATGCCTATTTTTGTTGCCCTGTTTCAGCGACAGTTTCGAATTTGATTGCAGGTGACGCTGTCCCTGCCAACGTGTGTGATGTTTTTGCATCAAAATCTATATGGGCAATATACCATTCTTGGATGGGGCGTGATAGTTGGTTGAAGCTTTTTAGCATACGTAAAGCCTGCTGGGAAAGATGCATCGCATGGGAATCTTTTACTTTGTGACCAGTCAACTCATCCAGCGACATCCCATAGAAATCGGCCAAGCTTATCAACAGGTCAATATCAGGAGAACGCCGGCCGGATTCATAGTTGGCATAGGTAGAACGGCTGACTCCTAATGCGTCTGCCACTTCCTGCTGTTTCAAATCATGCAGCTCCCGCAAATATTGCAACTTGTTTTCGATGCGAATCACTCCCTGTCGGTAAAAGTATCTTCATTATTATATGAAAGATTTAGCCGTAGTGATACAAATAGTGCCGAAATGAAACTGTTTATATTGACTTATTTCATAACGAAACATATAATAAAAGTTGCGTAGCGCGACAAAAAATATACAATGGTATGAAATGACGCAAAATTTATAAGAAAGATGGACAGACATGAATTTCTTACGGAGCATTCGAGATAAATTCAAATTAATGCTAATAGATGCAATCATTCTAGCAATCGCACCGATATTTGCGATTTTACTGCGTTTTGAAGGTACAGTGCCAGCTAAGGAACTGGCAACTGTACAGAACTGTATTCCGTGGATTGTGGCAGCCAGTCTGGTTATTTTCTACTTTTATGGCATGTATCACCGTATCTGGCACTATGCCCGTATGCGGGATTTAGTGGCGCTTATTGGTGCGGTTTCTTTATCACAAGCCTTGATATTTGTCATCATCGTCATGACTGGCACCTATATGCCCCGCAGTATTCCCATCATCACATGGATTCTGACTCTCGGCGGTATTGGTGCCAGTCGTTTGATGTTCAAAATCAATATTGACCTTGTGACCGAGTCTAAAGGCGACCGTCAGAATCTCCTGATTGTAGGAGCTGGTGATGCCGGGGCCATGCTGGTGCGCGAACTGGAGCAAAACAGTGCCGCGACTACCAATATCGTAGGTTTTGTAGACGATGATCCAAAGAAAAAGAATGGCCGCTTGGCGGGTTTCCCTGTCTTAGGCACAGTAGATGAATTGGCGCCAATAGTAAGAGCCAAAGCCGTAGATAAAATCGTTATTGCCATTCCCTCAGCAGCTGGTGACACCATCCGCCATATTGACAATGCCTGCCGTTCCACAGGAGCGCAGGTCTGCATCATGCCCGGCATCTATAGTATGGTCAATGGCGAAATCGATATGGGCGAGATGCGGGAAATCAGCTTGGAAGATTTGTTGCGCCGTGACCCGATTCAGTTGGATTTTGAAAAAATCACCAGCTATATCGCGGGCAAAACTGTGCTTATTACCGGTGCCGGTGGCAGTATTGGTTCCGAAATTTCTCGCCAAATTAGCCGAGTAGGTGCAAAGGAAATTATTCTCTTAGGCCGTGGCGAAAACAGCATTTATGAAATCCATCAGGAACTATCACGCAAATTCCCTGAACAGAATTACCATACAGTTATTGCCAATATCACTGACCGAGAGCGTATGACAAGAATCTTTAAGAGATTCCAGCCACAAGTAGTATTCCATGCTGCTGCTCATAAGCATGTGCCCTTAATGGAAATTCAGCCGGACGAGGCTGTAAGAAACAATATATTCGGTACAAAAAATGTCGCAGAGCTTGCCGATGAAAACCACGCCGAAATCTTCGTGCTGATTTCCACCGACAAAGCCGTCAACCCCACAAGTGTAATGGGCGCGACCAAGCGCACAGCAGAACTGGTGTTGCAGGAAATCAACCAGCACAGCCAAACGAAATTCGTCACGGTCAGATTCGGTAACGTCCTCGGCAGCCGTGGTAGTGTGGTACCTCTCTTTGAAAAACAAATAGCCGCAGGTGGTCCTGTAACCGTCACGCACAAGGATATGACCAGGTACTTTATGACCATTCCTGAAGCGGTGCAATTGGTCTTGCAGTCCGGCAGCCAGGCCGAAGGCGGCGAAGTATTCCTGTTTGACATGGGCAAACCCGTAAAAATCAAGGACATGGCCGAAGATCTCATAAGACTTCATGGATTAACCCCGGATAAAGACATAAAAATCCTATACACCGGCCTGCGCCCTGGCGAGAAGCTTTACGAAGAACTCCTTACCAGTGAAGAAGGCACAACCAGTACCAAACACAAAAAAATCTTCAAGGCACAAATCCAGCCCTTAGACGAATACGACCTGCACCAAAGCCTGCAAACATTGAAAGAAACGACAGACAAGCAGGTAATCCTGCAAACACTCAAACATATGATACCAACTTATAAAAGTAAGCAACTAGAAAATGAGAACTGACAGCCTTCCCCTAGAGGGGAAGGTGCCCCTTAGGGGCAGATGAGGTGTAAAAGAACTCCCATTAATCACGAAAGAAGGCATTTCGTCAATGAGTAACAATAAAATCTGGCTATCCTCTCCCACTATGCATGGTGACGAGCAGAAATGGGTAGATGAAGCCATCCGCACAAACTGGGTATCCACGGTCGGTGCCAACATAAATGCCATCGAAGAAGAGATCTCTGAATATGTCGGCTGCAAATACGCCATAGCCCTGTCAGCAGGTACGGCAGCCCTGCATTTAGCCACCAAACTTGCAGGCGAAAAACTCTACGGACAGGCAAGACCAAATGCAGGCACGTTGCAGGGTCATAAGGTGTTTTGTTCCGACTGCACCTTTGACGCCAGCATCAATCCGGTAGCCTATGAAGACGGCGAAGCGGTATTTATCGACACTGAATACGATACATGGAATATGTGCCCAGAAGCATTGGAAAAAGCCTTTGAACTTTATCCGGACGTCAAACTGGTGATTGTTGCCCACCTTTATGGTACACCCGGCAAAATGCAGCAGATAAAAGAAATCTGCGACAAACATAATGCCCTGATCGTCGAAGATGCCGCCGAATCCTTAGGCGCAAAATACAAACTCAACGGCGAATGGGTAGAAACGGGAACCTTAGGCAATTTCAACGCCATAAGCTTTAATGGCAATAAAATTATCACGGGTTCCTCAGGCGGAATGTTCCTGACCAACAGCAAAGAAGATGCTGAAAAGGTAAGAAAATGGTCAACCCAAAGCCGAGAAGCTGCGCCGTGGTACCAACATGAAGAAATCGGCTACAACTACCGCATGAGCAACATTATTGCCGGCATTATTCGTGGCCAAATTCCCTATCTTGACGAGCATATTGACCAAAAGAAAGCGATTTATGAACGCTATGAAAAAGGCCTTGCGGATTTGCCCATCAAGATGAATCCATGGGACAGAGAAAACAGCCAGCCCAATTTCTGGCTTTCCTGTCTGATTATCGACAAAGACGCCATGGCTCCCCAGGTCAGAGGCGAGCAGGAATATCTTTATAAACATGAAAGCGGTAAAAGCTCGCCTCAGGAAATCCTGGACGCGTTGGCTGTTATAAGCGCCGAGGGTCGTCCTATCTGGAAGCCCATGCATATGCAGCCTATCTATAGGACAAATGCATTTATCACAAAAGAAGGCAATGGTCGCGGCAAAAGCAATGCCTATATCAAAGGTACAGGTATTGATGTAGGAGCAGATATATTCCAAAGAGGCCTGTGTCTGCCGAGT
>NZ_JAILPX010000140.1 GCF_024699275.1 Selenomonas sp. | reverse complement strand
CGCCATGGGTGCCGGTGGAGAGGGATTGGCGGGAAAAGAGCAGGGGCTTCTGCCAGAGATCTTCGGCCCGGATGACTTCCCTTTGGGCAAGTTCATCGTCACGGCGCAGGAGCAGCACCCAGCGGTCGCGGACAGGCAGGGGCATCTCATGGTATTTGGCCGGGTCCAGCCTGCCGTAGACAAAGGCGAAATCGATCAGCCCCCGGTCCAGGCGGGTCATGGTGGTAGCGCCGTCACCGCTGATGATGTGAAAGCGCAGGCCGGGATGTTGCTGCCGCAGCTTCTGGGCAGTTTCCATGAGCAGGGCGAAGTGGATGGATTCACCGGCGCCGATGCGTATATCGCCGCTGATTTCCTCACTGTGCAGAAGTTCCCCGGTGGTCTTTTTTACCAGGGACAGGATTTCCTCTGCCCTGCGCCGCAAGAGCTGACCGTCATCGGTGAGCAGGATGCGCCGGGGTTCACGGATAAGCAGCTGCTTGCCGAATTCATCTTCCAGTTCCTTTAGCTGACGGGACAAAGTTGGCTGGGAAAGATGCAGTTTTTCCGCTGCCCGGGAAAAGCTTTCTTCCTGAGCCACGGTAAGGAAGTATTTGAGCACGCGCAGTTCCATGGCAAAACAACTCCTTTGGTCTGTGTTGGCTGTTGGTAAAATGAATTACTTTTAAGCATAAGTATGTATTTGTTATAGGTATTTGTAATCAATATACTACCATGTTATCATTAAACCATCAACAGGAAAGGCAGGAAAGAAGTCATGTTGAATAACAAAAATCTCCTGATTTTTATCTTGGCCACAGGGGTCTTCGGCATCCTTAATACAGAGATGGGCTTTATCGGAATCTTGCCCTACATCGCCGAGCGCTATGACGTGACCATAGTCCATGCGGGGTTGCTTATTAGTTTGTTTGCCTTAGGGGTAGCAGTTGCCGGGCCGACCATGCCGCTGGTATTTTCCCGCTTCAACCGCAAATATATCATGTTGCTGGTGTTGGGAGTCTTCACGGTGTGCAATACGATTTCCGTTTTTGCCGAAGATTTTAACCTTCTTCTGGTAGTGCGGGTGCTGCCGGCATTTTTACATCCAGTTTACTGCTCCATGGCTTTTACAGTAGCAGCGGCTCTGGCGGGAGCAAAAGATGCGCCCAAGGCAGTGGCAAAGATCAACATTGGCGTATCGGCAGGGATGGTGGTGGGGGTCCCTATCAGCAACTTCCTGGCGGAAAATATTTCGCTGACGGCCTCAATGTCCTTCTTTGCTATAACGACATTCCTCGTTATGCTGGCAACGGCGTTCCTAGTTCCTTCCATGCCGGCAGAGGGGCGGCTTACTTATGGAGAGCAGCTGGCGGTGCTGAAAAAGCCCATGGTTTGGGCCTCTATTTTCGCCGTCATCTTCCTCAATGGCTCAGTCTTCGGTGTGTTCAACTACCTGGCGGAGTATCTGGCCAGCGTTTCGGGGCTGTCTCCAACCTTGGTAAGTTTGCTGCTCTTTGTTTACGGCCTTTGCAACATCTTTGGCAGTATGATCGCAGGAAATCTTCTCTCTAGCCGCCCCATAGGCACAGTGAAAATCTTCCCCTTTTTCCTTGGGGCTGTGTATCTGCTGTTTCTCTTGGGAGGAAATGCCTTCCCCTTGGTGGCGGTCCTTACAGTTTTCTGGGGACTGCTGGCAGGCATCAATGCCAATATAAACCAATATTGGCTATCCCATGCCGCACCGGAGGCACCGGATTTTGCCAATGGCCTCTTTCTCACGGCGGCTAATCTGGGCTGTATGGCGGGAACAGCGATAAGTGGTATGTTCATTGAAGCCTGGGGAACAGAGTATGTTGTCTGTGGCGGATTGGTATTCATTGTTGCCGCCGGGATTATATTCTGGAGTCAGTGCCATAAGGGCAGCATGAATCCGGCGCTGATCCCTGCAAACGAGCCGGTTTGATTTTAAGATAAATTGTGTACAAAGTAAGGAGAATGAAAATGATGAAGAAAATTGGCAAGAACAAAAAGATGGTTTTGGCAGCCCTGATGGCAGGCGTAATGTCTTTTGGCATCATGGGCAGCAATGTGACGATGGCGGCAACTCCGGTTAAAGCTCTGGCGGCAGCTTCCCAGATGCAGCGCTCATCCATCAGCGAACTGGACAATGATACCCGTGTATTCGAGATTGACAAGTCCATTGAAGCCAAGAATGTTAAATTTGAAAACCGCTTTGGCTTCGAAGTTGCCGGTCACATGTATCTGCCCAGGGATTTTGATGCCAACAAGAAGTATAAAGCAGTTGTAATTACGGGACCATTCGGCGCAGTAAAGGAACAGTCCTCCGGTCTTTATGCACAGGAATTTGCTAAGCATGGTTATGTGGCCGTAGCCTTTGATCCTTCCACCACAGGTGAGAGCAGTGGCAGCCGCCGCAATATGGGCTCCCCGGAAATCTTCACGGAAGACTATCATGCCGCCGTGGATTTCGTTTCCAACTTGAAATTCGT